>CBAAAS010000090.1:1286-8296 GCA_964658855.1 uncultured Mycobacterium sp. | reverse complement strand
CCGAACCGCTGTGCGAGCTGCAGCAGCTGCTTGGCAACCCGGCCGGGGACGTCAGTGAAGATGAGGTCGGCGAGGTTGTTGTTGGTGCGACGCAGTCGGCGGGCAAGTACCCGCAGCAGTTGCTCGGCGATCTCGGGCCGATCGGCGATCCAGGCCCGCAGCGCGTCGCGGTCCATCGACACCGCGCGCACCTCGGTGATCGTGGTGGCACTCGAGGTGCGGGGCCCGGGGTCGAATATCGACAGCTCACCGAACATGTCGGACGGACCCATGATGGTCAGCAGATTTTCCCTGCCGTCCGGTGAGCGGCGGCCGATCTTGACCTTGCCGGAAATGATGATATACAGCCGATCGCCCGGCTCGCCCTCAGCGAAAACCGTGTGTCCGCGCGGAAAGTCGACGGGCTGCAGTTGCTTGGTCAGCGCGGCGACGGCGTTCGGTTCCACCCCCTGGAAGATTCCGGCCCGCGCCAGGATCTCGTCCACGTTGCCCCTTTTGCTATTCATGACTCCGGTAGGCACAGCTGCGCGCCGGTCTCTGAGAGTCCGGCGTGGTGAGTCTAGGAGGTACGTCTTCGACTCGACGTGCCAACGCTACACACGATTGGCATGCTGACGCGGGCCAAATTGCCGATTCGTTGGCGAATGCTGATGCCGCTGTCCGGAAATGCCGGTCTGATTGGCGACCGAGACTACGGCGGCCACCAGCAATTGGTCGGTGGGCAGCTCGTCGCGGTTGGGTAGGTAAGGCGCCTCATCGGTGCCGTGGCCGATCCGTCGGTGCATGCAGTCCAGCGCCTCGGGCATTCCTGCCCGGGCCAATGTGCGCACGTCTATAGGCTCCGCTTGCTTGAGAAATTCAGCGACATCAGTTGCGGTAACTGTGTCTTTCTCCAAGCCCGCTTCGAGGCGCGCAAGCCCGAAAGTTGCCAGCATTAGCAACCCCGGGGTGAATGCAACTAGCAACCAGGACACAAGGAGCAAGTAAACACGGCTAAGGTCTCAGCGGGATCACGAATTAGTACTCTGTCGGGGTGACAATGGGCAAACCTTCTCGCGCGGCCGCCAAGGGCTCCAGCGGCCCCGTCGCGGCGCTTGCCCGCCGCTTCGCATCGGAGAGCCGAACCGGCTTGGTTCGTCGGTCCCGCCGAATGAATCGTCAACTGGCGCAAGCGTTTCCCGACGCGCACTGCGAGCTGGACTTCACCACGCCACTGGAGCTGGCGGTGGCGACGATCTTGTCGGCGCAGAGCACGGACAAGCGGGTCAATCTCACCACGCCGGCACTGTTCGTCCGTTACCGGAGCGCGGTGGACTATGCCCGGGCTGACCGCGAAGAACTCGAAGCAATTATTCGCCCGACCGGTTTTTTTCACAATAAAGCGACGTCGTTGATTGGCCTCGGCCAAGCCTTGATCGAGCGCTTCGAGGGTGAACTTCCGAGCACCATGGAAGAGCTCGTGACGCTGCCCGGTGTGGGTCGCAAGACCGCCAACGTCATCTTGGGCAACGCGTTCGACGTCCCCGGAATAACCGTCGACACCCATTTCGGCCGCTTGGTGCGGCGGTGGCACTGGACGGAAGAGGAAGACCCGGTCAAGGTCGAGCGCGCGATCGGCGAACTCATCGAACGCAAGGAGTGGACGCTGCTCAGCCACCGGGTGATCTTTCACGGTCGGCGGGTCTGCCATGCCCGCAAACCGGCCTGTGGGGTGTGCGTGCTGGCCAAGGACTGCCCGTCATATGGCACCGGGCCCACCGAGCCGGAGATCGCCGCCGCGCTGGTCACCGGCCCTGAGGCCGAACACCTCCTGGCAATGGCCGGGCTCTAGCGACGGCGCGGGCTGCATTGATCACGCTCAACACCCGAACCGCCCGCTGGACCCTCGCGGTGCTTGTCGTGGTCGCGGCGTTGATCGCGGCCCTCGCGGTGGCGCTGCGCGATACGTCGTACGCGCCCGCATCAGCGCCGATCGCTCCCGCCCGCGAGCACCGCGACGCCGACACAGCGGCCGCGCTGGCCGGGCCGCGACAGCGGGCCGACCTCGCGCCGTGTCCACGTCCGAGCGGGCAACCGGGCCCGGTGGCGCTGCGTGGCGTGACAGTCGACTGCGCGGCCGACGGCTCGGTTGTCGACGTCGGGCCGGCGCTGGCCGGGCATCGCGTCGTGCTCAACATGTGGGCGTATTGGTGCGCTCCGTGTGCGGCCGAACTCCCCGCAATGGCGGAGTATCAGCGACGGGTCGGGTCCGACGTGATCGTGGTGACCGTGCACCAGGACGAGAACGAGACGGCAGCTCTGCTGCGACTGGCCGAACTCGGAGTCCGGCTGCCGACGCTGCAAGACGGGGGACGCCGGGTGGCGGCTGCGTTGCACGTGCCCAACGTGATGCCCGCGACGGTCGTGCTGGACTCGAACGGTAGCGTTGCGGAGACGCTGCCCCGCGCTTTCGCGACTGCGGACGAGATTATGGATGCGGTCGGGCGGCAGGATGCACGAAGGGGGCGCCGGTGAGCGGAGGCGGCACTCGCAGGCGTCTCGATAGCTCGGGTGGAACGGATCTGTTGGCTCCCGAGCTCGGCCCGCCCTGGCTGCGACCGTTGATCGACAACATCGCCGACATTCCCGCTGCGTACAAGCGACGACTGCCCGCCGACGTGCGGGCCATGGTGACCGCGTCGAAGAAGCTGGCGGGCAACAAGGGCCGCGACGCGGCGGTGCTGGTGCTGTTCTCCGGCCCGTCGACAATCGAGTCGCATGGTGCCGCACCGGATTCGCTGCCCGAAGACGCCGACCTGCTACTCACCGTGCGGGCCGCCACGCTGCGCGACCACGCCGGCCAGGCCGCCTTCCCCGGCGGCGCATCCGATCCCGGAGATGACGGGCCGGTGGCCACCGCGCTGCGTGAGGCGCGCGAGGAGACCGGCATCGACACCGGCAGACTGCATCCACTGGTCACGATGGAGCGAACGTTCATCCCGCCGTCGGGTTTTCACGTCGTCCCCGTGCTGGCGTACTCGCCGGATCCAGGGCCGGTGGCCGTGGTGGATCAGGCGGAAACAGCAGTAGTGGCCCGGGTTCCGGTCCGGGCCTTCATCAATCCCGCCAACCGGCTGATGGTGTACCGCCGCACTCTCAGCCGCCGCTTCGCCGGGCCGGCATTCCTGTTGAACGAGATGCTGGTCTGGGGTTTCACCGGTCAGGTGATTTCCGCGATGCTGGATGTCGCTGGCTGGGCAAAGCCCTGGGACGCCAGCAATATTCGCGAGCTGGACGAAGCAATGGCACTGGTCGGCGACGAGGAAGATGCTTGATGAGCACCTCACAGTGGTTGGACATCGCGGTGCTGGCAGTCGCGTTCATCGCGGCGGTCTCGGGTTGGCGTTCAGGTGCGCTCGGCTCGCTACTGTCGTTCGTCGGTGTGCTGCTCGGCGCAATCGCCGGTGTGCTACTGGCCCCGCACCTCGTCGCACATGTCGCCGCGCCGCGCGCCAAGCTGTTCGCCGCGCTGTTTCTGATCCTGGCTTTGGTGGTCGTCGGCGAGGTCGCCGGAGTGGTGTTGGGCCGCGCGGTCCGCGGCTCGATCCACAGCAACTCGGTCCGGTTCTTCGACTCGCTGGTCGGTGTGGCCGTGCAGTTGGTGGTGGTGCTGGTGGCCGCATGGCTGCTGGCGACCCCGTTGACGTCATCGGCGGGTCAGCCCAGTTTGGCTGCGGCAGTGCGAGGTTCGCGGGTGCTCGGCGAGGTCAACGACTATGCGCCGCCGTGGCTCAAGACGGTGCCCAAGCGGTTGTCGGCGCTACTGGACACCTCGGGTCTGCCGCAGGTGCTGGAGCCCTTCAGCCGGACCCCTGTCGTGGCGGTCGCGGCCCCGGACTCCGCGCTGTCCAAGAATCCCGTAGTCGCGAACACCGAGCCGAGCGTGGTGAAGATCCGCGCGATCGCACCGACCTGCTCGAAAGTGTTGGAGGGCAGCGGATTTGTGCTCTCACCGGATCGGGTGATGACCAATGCGCACGTGGTCGCCGGCTCCAATAACGTCACCGTCGAAGCCAGCGGCAATCCGTACGACGCCACCGTGGTGTCCTACGACCCGACCGTCGACATCGCGATCCTGTCGGTTCCGCACCTGCCGGCCGGGCCGCTCGCGTTCGCCAACTCTCCGGTGACATCGGGCACCGAAGGCATCGTGATGGGCTATCCGGGTGGTGGCGGATTCATGGCGACACCGGCCAGGATTCGCGAACTCATCGAGCTGAACGGGCCGGACATCTACCGCAAGGCGACGATCAACCGCGAGGTTTACACCGTCAGAGCCAATGTGGAACAAGGCAATTCAGGTGGACCACTGATCGACTTGGACGGCCAGGTGATCGGTGTCGTGTTCGGTGCGGCGGTCGACGACAACGACACCGGTTTCGTGCTGACGGCCAAAGAGGTCGCCGGACAGCTCGCGCACATCGGCGACACCGCACCGGTGCCCACCGGCGAATGCGTCAGTTGAGCGGCGAGCGGTAAACCCGGTCGAGAAAACGTGACAGGTGGGCGTTGACTTCGTCCGGTTTCTCTTCGTGGCTGTAATGCCCTGCGCCGGCGATTGATACGTAGCGACCGTGCGGCGCGTAGCGCTCCGTTCGTGCGACCGGATCGTCCAGCACGTAGGGATCGTCGTCGCCGTGGATGTGCAGCATCGGAATGCCGAACGGCCGGCTCATCGACCGCATGAAGCGTCGACCCTCTTCGCGCAACTGACTGCGTACCGCCCAGCGCTGGTACTCCAGTGCGCAATGCGCGGCCGACCGAATCTGAATGGCCTGACGCAAATGGCCGATTGTCTCGGAGAAGTCTTCGGAGGCAAGCCATTTGGCGCCGGCGCGGCTACGGATCAGATGTTCGAGCTCGCTGCCGTGATGCCGGGTCAGTGCGTGTTCCGGCCAGATTGGCACCTGGTAGCGCAGCAGCGACGGCAGCAGCGCCCGGCTCTGGTCGCGGCGGGTCAGCGCCGAGCGACGCAATGCGGCCGGATGTGGCGAGCTGATCACCGCGATGGCGCGCACCTGCCGCGAGTGCAGCACCGAGGTGGCCCAGCAGACCAGGCCGCCGTCGGCGTGACCGACCAGGGTCGCCGACGTGTGCCCCAGCGCTCGGATCAGTCCGGCGGTGTCGCCGGCCAACGTCCAGCCGTCATACCCGCGGGGCGGTTTGTCGCTGCCGCCGTAGCCGCGCAGATCCACCGCCACCACCCGGGCGCCGGTCAGGCCGCGCAACTGGTGGCGCCACGACCACCAGAACGAGCCGAAGCCGTGCAACATGATGACCAGCGGCAGCGAGGTCGACGGGGTGTCCTGACCCTCCGGCGTCGCCTCGACGACATGGAACCGGATGCCGTTGGCGTGCACGTCGAGATGGCGCCATGGACCGTCGATTCGGGTTACCGACGGATCTGGTGGGGCCATCTACCAACCCGAAGGATCGGTGGGCGTCCCGCCCGAATTCAGCGCCGGTGCCGAGGGCTTGTCATGACCGGGCGTGAGAGCCGACCGGGTCTCCTTGACCGATTCGATGGTCTGTTGCGGGCCGCGGATGCGCCGGACCTTCAGGAAGCCGAACAGCGCCAGTGCGCCGGTCACCACCACCATGATCCCGAAAACGATCAGGAATGCCGCCCAGCGCCACAACCAGGTGTCGAGCAACTCGGCCAGAAAGAAGAAGAAAAAGAACGTCGAGTAGAACAGCACCACCAGGGCGGCGATGAAGAAGACGCTGCCGGTCAGACCCTTCTTCACATCGCGGGTGATCTCGGCGCGGGCCAGTTCGACCTCCGCGCGTACCAGCGTCGACATCTGCGAGGTGGCATCTTTGACCAGCTCGCCGATCGACGGCTCGGCGGACAGCGCGTGGGGGTCGGTCAGCGGAATGCTGGTCAGCGTGCTGGGAACACCATCAGCGCGCTGGTTTCCGTTCTTTCGGTCTGACTTGCTCACAGACGGTCCTCCCGAGCTGGCTCTGGTTGTCCGGCGCATCGTTGTAGGACGCGCGGTCGTCGCGGTTCATGTTGCCATGCAGTCCGGCGCCAGACGAGGCAAGGCGGTCTGAGGCTGAGCGGTTGCAGGCTCGACAGTTTAAGGCTGGGCGCCGGTGGGCACTGATCACGCTAAACTGGCGCGCCGCCATTTTTGGCGGGCGTGCATTTTGCCGACGGGAGAAACCGCGTTGCAGATCACGAGCCGTCAGCTGCTCAGGGGGGCGACGGCCCTGATCTTGGCGGGCACCCTGATCGCTCTGCATGACGCTCCCGCGCGAGCCGACGACCGGATTCCGCTCGGCGGCGGAGCGGGCATCGTCGTCAACAACGACGCCCTGTGCACGCTGACCACGATCGGCACCAATCCCAAGGGCGACCTGATCGGCTTCACCTCGGCGCACTGCGGCGGCCCGGGCGCTGTCGTCGCGGCAGAGGCGGCCAAAGACCGCGGCAACATCGGAACCATGATTTCCGGTAATGACGGCCTCGACTACGCGGTCATTCAATTCGACAAGGCCAAAGTATTGCCGCAGGCCAACTTCGGGGGCTTCGCGATCAACGGGATCGGGCCGGAACCGTCGGCTGGACAGGTCGCGTGCAAGCAGGGCCGGACCACCGGTAACTCGTGCGGCGTCACGTGGGGCCCGGGTCAGGATCCGGGCACCATCCTCATGCAGGTGTGCGGACAGCCGGGCGACTCCGGCGCTCCCGTGACGGTCAACGATCAACTGGTCGGGATGATCCACGGTGCGTTCAGCGACAACCTGCCGGTCTGCGTCACCAAGTACATTCCGCTGCACACGCCGGCGGTAGTGCAGTCGATCAACGCCGACCTGGCGGACCTGCAGGCCAAGAACCGTCCCGGCGCCGGGTTCGTCCCGATTCCCGGCTGATCGCTACTGAGCGGATCGAATCGCGTCGAACACGCCCGGATCGAGCAGCGTGGAGGTGTCGCCGAGATCGCGCTTCTCGGCGATGTCGCGCA
>CBAAAS010000090.1:0-1186 GCA_964658855.1 uncultured Mycobacterium sp. | reverse complement strand
GGATCGAGCAGCGTGGAGGTGTCGCCGAGATCGCGCTTCTCGGCGATGTCGCGCAGCAGCCGTCGCATGATCTTGCCGCTGCGCGTCTTGGGCAACTCGGGCACCACGTGCAGTTCGCGGGGCCGCGCGATCGGTGAGATCACCCGCGCCACCTCGGCGCGCAGCTCGTCGATGATCTCCGCGCCGGTCGTCTCGGCGTGGTCGGCCTGCAGCACGACGAAGGCGCAGATCGCCTGGCCGGTGGTCTCGTCGGTAGCCCCGACCACCGCGGCCTCGGCCACCCCGGAGTGGCCGACCAGCGCCGACTCCACCTCCGCGGTGGAGATGCGGTGCCCCGACACGTTCATCACGTCGTCGATACGGCCGAGGATCCAGATCGCGCCGTCGGCGTCGTAACGTGCTCCATCGCCGGCGAAGTACCAACCCTGCTCGGCGAACTTCGACCAGTACGTCTCGCGGAAGCGGTCATCGTCACCCCAGATACCGCGCAGCATCGACGGCCAGGGCTGATCGAGGACAAGGTATCCGCTGGTGTGTTCCCCCTCGTCGGATGACGGCGGGGTGAGCTGGTTGCCCTCATCGTCGACGATCCTCGCCGAGATGCCGGGCAGTGGCTTCATCGCCGACCCCGGTCTGGCCGCCGCGATGCCCGGCAGCGGCGAGATCATCGCCGCACCGGTCTCGGTCTGCCACCAGGTGTCCACGATCGGGATGCTGTCAGCGCCGATGACCTTGCGGTACCAGCGCCACGCCTCCGGGTTGATCGGCTCACCGACCGTGCCCAGCAGCCGCAGGCTGGACAAATCGTGGGCGTCCGGGATCTGGCGACCCCACTTCATGAAGGTGCGGATCATCGTCGGCGCGGTGTAATAGATTGTCGCGCCATACTTTTCGATGATCTGGAAATGCCGGTGCTGGTCGGGGGTGTCGGGCGTGCCTTCGAAGAGGATCTGGGTGACGCCGTTGGACAGCGGCCCGTAGACGCTGTAGGTATGGCCGGTCACCCAGCCGATGTCGGCGGTGCACCAGAACACGTCGGACTCGGGCTTGATGTCGAAGATGTAGTGCTGGGTGTAGGACGCCTGGGTCAGGTATCCACCGCTGGTGTGCACGATCCCCTTGGGCTTACCGGTGGTACCCGAGGTGTAGAGCAGGAACAGCGGGTGCTCGGCGTCGAACGCCTCGG
>CBAAAS010000089.1:0-8385 GCA_964658855.1 uncultured Mycobacterium sp. | reverse complement strand
CAGTGAAAGTCGTCTGAACTCAGCGGCCGGTGCGCAGTTCCCAGCGGAGCTGGGCTTCTGACGGGGATTGCACCGGTATGAATGCGGCCTCGCGGAAACGGCGGCTCGCGTCGGTGCTGCGCGCGTAGCCCTTGCCGCCGGCGGTCCGGATTTCGAGGGCCGCTGCCGCGCTGACGGTGTCGGCCGCGGCCAATCTCAGCGTCAACAGATCGCGCTTCGGTGGCGTTGCCGCGCCGCCGACGGCTGCGGCGAAGGCTGCAACCTGCGATTCAACTGCAGTCAGTTCAGCTGTCAACGAGTCGAATTCGGCTGCGAACGCCGAGTTGACGCCGCCGAGGCTAGGCGCTACCTGGTCGAGGCACCGGCGGGCCAGCCCGACGCACATCGCCGACTGTAGTACCAAGAACGTCGGGCGGACCTGATTCAGAAACGACTCGATATCGCGACTGAGGACCTGGTCTTCGCCGATGTAGGCGTTGTCGAGTTTGAGGAAAGACGACGCCGTGCTGCCCAGCGCGAGCAGCTCGAAGTGATTGCCGATCGTGACGCCCTCGGTGGCGAGCGGCAAGGCGACGACCAGCTTTTCACCGTCCTCGGTTTGCGCGGCGGTGACCATGACGGAATCGGGATAGAGGTTGCTGGCCCAGCGCAGAGTGCCGGTCAGCCGGAAACCACCGTCGGCAGGGGTCGCCACCAGGTCAAGGGAGCCGCAGCCGGCGGCGTCCTTGAAGGCCGAGGCCATCCCCGTCACGCCCAGCGCCCCAGTGCCGGTCAGGTTGGCGACGGTGCTGAGTGCCCACGGCGTGGCCGCCGCGGTCAGGTACTCGACGGTCATGCGATGCGCCCACACCGAGAACGCAGTCGAGAGGCAGTGGCCCGCCACTTCTGCGATCACCGCGGCCATCGCGGGCAGCGCGTGGTCACGATTGCCAGGAGCTCCGAGTCCCAGCAACCCGCCGCGCGCCAGCAGTCCGAGGTTTACCCGTGTGTCGCGATCGCCTTGGTCCAGATCCGCTGCGTTGTCGGCAATCTGGCTGACGACATCGGACGTCAAGATCGCGGAATGGGTTTCGGCGTGGTCGAGTTCGGTGGTCATCTGTGTCCTCGAGTCGGATTATTCGACGGTCAAGGTGGAGTCGACGGACGCCGGCCGGCGCAGCGTGTTCACCACGGGCGACCAGTGGATGGCGTTGTCATGGATTTCCTGCAGGACGGCGGCGTCGGCATCGCCGGCCAGCACCACCTGGCTGCGAACCGCGGTGAACCCGGGGACCTTGTCGTCAGGAATGTCACCGACGCCCCAGACCGCCGAGATGTCGATGTCGCCCTCCATGCTCACCTCGATCTTGGTCAGGGCGACACCACGGTGAGTGGCGTTGGCCAGCAGTCCGACTGCGATGCATGAGCCCAGTGCTGCCAGAACGGTTTCCGACGGGTTCGGTGCCGCGTCGTCGCCCAACAGCGCCGGCGGTTCGCCGACCAGCATCGGCGCGAGGTCCCGCACGTAGGTGAGGTTACGAAAGTTGGATTCGCACACCGTTTTTGCTTTGAGAGTCTTTATCCCGGTAGTTGGGTCGGCCTTCGCGTTACACGAGAGTCGGTCCAGCCCGGCGGCGTCGATCGTGAGGGCTTGGCCAGAGAAGGTGGTCATGGATGCTGGCTCCTTGAAGTTCGGCGGTGACTGTTCACACGGTTGCATAGACAGACCACTCTGTCTATCTACGGGTGCCGGGGCCGACGACGCGTCAGTCGCGAACGTCGCGGTGAACCATCGACACCGCAATCGCCGTGGCCGGGTCGCCTAAAGGCGGGTGACCAGCACCTTCATCAACGGTTCGGCCGAGGGTGTCACCGGGCTCTCCACTGGGACGAGCGGGCGGCAGGCGTCCCGCGTGATCGAATCGCGGTGATTTGAACGCCGTGGCGTCAGGAGTGCGCGGCGCGTGCCCGGTCGATGGCGTCCTCGGCGAGGCCGCGCGCGAAGCGGATCGACTCCACCGACTGTTCGACTTTCGACGCCACCAATGCGCCGTCGTACAGCAACTGGATCTGTCGGGCCAATGGCGCGGGTCGCCGGATGCCCGCCACTTTGATCCGGCCGCTCAAAGTGGAGCGCACCCACCGGCGGTGTTCATCGATGGGTTCGAAACGCACACCTGGGAATTCGGATGCGGCGCTGGTGTAAAGGCACCCGGGAAAGTCGTGGCGTAGGCCTTTGGAGTGCGCCAGGTCGAAGAACGTCAGTGCCTGCGCAACAGGATCGGTGATGCCTTCGATCGCCTGGGTGAACCGGTCCCGGTCAGCGACGTCGAGTTCCGTCAGGTACGCGATAACCAGTGCGTCCTTGGAGCCAAATGAGCTGTAGAGACTGGCCTTTGCGCAGTCGGCTTCACGCAGGATGCGGTCGATGCCGACGGCCCGGATGCCGTACTTCCCGAAAAGGTCCGTCGCCGCAGCGAGTAGCCGATCGGCGGGCCGCGCCGATTTGGCCGCTGCGGTCTGCATGACAGCCAAATTAGCACGCCTAGACAGAGTGGTCTGTCCGCAGGCGTGCTACTCGGCGGCAACGATTTTGGCGATCTGTTCGGCGACCGCCGCACGGATCTCGGTGTCATCGAGATCCTGCAGCCCGAACGCGACCCGCAGAGTCTGCCCCAGCAGACCCCATCCGACCTGCAGGGCCATGCCATGCGCGGCCAGCAGTCGCGCCGTCCGATCATCGCTGTGATCGGCTCGCACCTGCTCCAGAAACGCCTCCATGCCCGGAAAGCGCTGCTGCAGTTCTTCCACGGGAAAGCCGTCGAGGGTGGAGCGCACCATGACGCGCGCCTGGAATTCGTAGGCGGCCTCCACTTGCGCCTGCGAGGCCCCGGATGCACGCAGGGCCGCGGCTGAGTCGGCGAGATGCTGCAGCGTCGCAGCCAGCAGTTGACGCTTGCTCCCGAAGTGGCGATGCAGGAGGCCGTGGTTGACGCCGGCTCGGGCGGCCACCTCCCGGATCGACGTGGCGGCCGGCCCTTTCTCGGCGAACAACTGTCCGGCTGCTTCGATGACGGCCGCGCTGACCTCGTCTTTGCCAATTGGCTTCGCCGTGGTCGAAA
Source organism: uncultured Mycobacterium sp. (assembly GCA_964658855.1). GTDB lineage: Bacteria > Actinomycetota > Actinomycetes > Mycobacteriales > Mycobacteriaceae > Mycobacterium. The sequence goes on along the minus strand of CBAAAS010000089.1, from coordinate 5,284 downwards.
CCGTTGCCTCCGCTGTAGCCATCTGTGTACGGTATCCCACAATGGCCGGTGTAGACAGCCGCCTACATCAGAGGTGTCGACAAGGGAGCAGCAATGAGCAGTGACGTACGTGTGGTGCAGCTAGGTGAAAACATCGGGGCGCGCGTCGACGGAGTACGCGTGGGCGCTGTCGATGCCGAAACCGCTGCAGCGATCAATCAGGCGCTGGTCGATCACAAAGTGATCTTTTTCCGCGGGCAGGATCACCTCGACGACGACTCGCACTACGAGTTCGCCGAAAGCCTCGGCGTTCCCACCACGCCGCATCCGACGCTGAAGTTCGACGGAAGCCGCGTCATGAAACTGGAAGCCATCGGAGGTGGCGGCGCCAACCAGTGGCACACCGACGTCACGTTCGTCGACCGCCCGCCGAAGGCGTCCATTCTGCGTGCCGTCGAGCTGCCGCCCTACGGCGGCACGACCACGTGGGCGTCCACCGTCGCCGCTTATCGACAGCTTCCCCAGCCACTGAAGGATCTTGCGGAAAACCTCTGGGCCACCCACAACAATGCCTTCGATTACGGCCAGATCGACCCGGCAAAGCTGGCGGCGGCGGAAGCTGATCCCGAGGCGATCGTGAAGTACGCGGCTCAATTCCACTCGACCCATTACGAGACGCAGCATCCGGTGGTCCGGGTGCACCCGGAGTCGGGCGAGAAATCGCTATTGCTGGGCTCGTTCGCCAAGAACTTCGTCGGCCTCAACGGTGCCGAGTTCCAGTCTTTGTACCGGATCTTCCAGGACCGGATCACCTGGCTGGAGAACACGATTCGGTGGAACTGGCAGCTCGGTGACGTCGCCATCTGGGACAACCGCGCGACCCAGCACTACGCTGTCTCCGATTTCGGCAATCGGCGCCGCGAGGTACGTCGCATCACGCTGGCCGGCGACATCCCGGTCAGTGTCAACGGAGAGCACAGCCGCGTCGTCTCCGGCGATGCCAGCGACTACTCGATCGTGGACACTCCGAAACGGCTTGTCGCCTAACCGCGACAGCAGCTAGGTATAGACTACTAGAGTCAGGTGGTATGGGCGGAAGCGCCGACGTCGGGCGGGAGGATGAGCTGATGGGGCTACTCGACCACAAGACCGCCGTCGTCACCGGTGCAAACTCCGGGATCGGACTGGCCACCGCTGAGCGGTTCATCGCCGAGGGTGCCGAACGGGTGTTCATCACCGGTCGTCGTCAACCCGAACTCAGTTCCGCCGCCGCTCAATTGGGACCCCGAGCCACCCCGGTTCCTGGTGACGTAGGAACACCTGCGGACCTGGATCGGCTCTACGCCGAGGTGGCCGCGGCCGGCAAGGGCCTCGACGTCGTCGTGGCCAACGCCGGTTCGACCAGAGTTGCGCGACTGGGTGAGATCAGCGACGACGACCTCGACACGTTGCTGACGACCAACGTCAAAGGTGTGGTGTACACCGTCCAGAAAGCGCTGCCGTTGCTCAACGACGGCGCCTCGGTCATCTTAATCGGATCCACCACCGCCGACCGCGGCCGCCCGGGGCTGAGCATCTACGCCGCTTCCAAAGCCGCCGTGCGATCGCTGGCGCGTGCCTGGGCCAACGAACTCGCCGACCGCGGTATCCGGGTCAACGTTCTCATCGCAGGCTCGACCGCGACGCCGGGAAGCGACAACTTGGCTCTGCAGACCAACCCCGGCTCATCGATCGAAGAGTTCCGTGCCACTCGCGTCTCGACCATCCCGTTGGGGCGCTTCGCCGAGTCCGTCGAAATCGCCAACGCCGCGGTGTTCTTGGCCAGCGACCTGTCGAGCTTCACCACCGGATCCACCGTCACCGCCGACGGCGGATTCAACCAGGTCTGATCGTCTGGCCCTTACTGCGCAAGCAAATTCACGATACCGGTGAACACCGCCGGCATGGCCGCCGCGGCCGGCACGATGCGTGAGCGGGCCGGGGCGTAGGCACTGGCTTGCAGCAGAGCGGCGGTGAGCATCCGATAGCGCCGTGTCAATTGGCGCCACCGCCGGTCGTAATCTCCCGGCCGGCCCGCAAGGACGCAATCCACCAACGCTTCGGCCGCACCGAAGGCCAAGCCGAGGCCTTCGCCGGTGAGTGCATCGACATAGCCGGCGGCGTCGCCGACCAGCAGAACTCGTCCGGCCGTGCGACTCGAAACCTTCTGCCGCAGTGGGCCGGCCGCACGATCGGGTTCGTGAGGATGGCCATCGATCCGCTCTCGCAACGCGGGGAACTCCTCGAGGTGACTATCGAATCCGCCTCGGCCCGAGCTGAGCAGGGCGACACCCACGCAGTCATCCGCGACCGGTGTCACGTAAGCCTCGGCTCCCGCGCCCCAGTGCACCTCGACGTGGTCGGTCCACGGCGCGATCTGCACGTGCCGGCGGATACCCCAGCGCCGCGGGCCGGGACTGGTCTGTTCCAATCCCAGCGACCGGCGGATGGGGGAGTGCAACCCGTCGGCCGCGGCCAGGTATCGCGCCTGCCAATGCCCGGCGCGAACTCCGTTGGCATCCTGGCTGATTCCTCGGATCTCGTCACGGACGATGTCCACGCCGGCTTCGACCGCCGCGTCGATCAGCGCACTGTGCAGCACCGTTCGACGTACGCCGCGACCGCTGCCGCGGGTGAACTTCGCGTCGACCTGGCGATCACCGTCCAGATAGCTGATTCCGCGGATCGGTTTACCGAGTGGATACACCCCGAGCTTCTGCAAATGACCCAGGGTATGCGGCATCAGGCCTTCACCACACGCTTTATCGATCGCTCCGCGACGCCGTTCGGCGACAACGACATCCAATCCCGCTCGGGCAGCGTGGATCGCGGTGGCCAGTCCGGCCGGGCCGCCACCGACCACTAGAAGGTCGATCACCTCAGGCTCGCCAACGCGGCATTCTCGACCCTGACCCGGGTGCTGAGCAGCCAGGCGTTGAGCAACGAAAAGACCAGGGCGGTAAGCCATGCGGTGTGCACCAGTGGCAGCGCCACCCCTTCGGCGATCACGGCGACGTAGTTCGGATGGGGTATCAGCCGGTAGGGGCCACCGGTGACGCGACTGGCACCGGGGATGACGATGACGCGGGTGTTCCACTGGTAGTCCAGAGTGGTGATGCACCACCAGCGCAACGCCTGCGCTACCAACACCACGGCGAACATCGGCCAGCCCAGAACCGGAATGAAGTTGCGGTGCAACATGATCGGCTCGACCAGGCAACCAATCAGCAGGCTGGAGTGCAGCACCACCATCGCGGGGTAGTGGCCGCTGCCGAACTCAACGCCACCATGTGTCTTGCTGACGGCGCGATTACGTTCGGCGACAAGGACTTCGAAGAGCCGCTCGAGGGCGACCGCACCGACCAGAAGTGCATACCAGATCACGCGTCACCGCCAGCGCAGCATGACGAGCTCGGAGCAGAAGCCGGGCCCCATCGCCAGCATGACGCCCGGGCTGCCGGCCGGCGGCTGCTTGGCGATGGTGTCACGGAAGACGTGCAGCACCGATGACGACGACAGGTTGCCGACCTCGTTCAACGAGTGCCACGTCAACTCCAGGGCGTCCTCGGGCAACTCGAGCGACGACACGATCGCCTCGATGACCTTGGGGCCGCCCGGATGACTCACCCATGCGCCAATATCCGCGATGTCCACGCCGTAGGTGGTCAGCAGCCCCGCGACATCGTCTGGCAAATGCCGTTCGACGACGTCGGCCACATCCGGGGACAGGATGAGTCCGAAACCGGTGGCGCCGATCTTCCAGCCCATGGTGTCGCGCGAGTCGGGGTAGAGGTGACTACGCGAACCGAGCACTTCCGGACCGCGGGCGTTGATCTGCTCTGCGCGGCGTTCTCCGACCGCGACCACCGCGGCGGCGCCGTCGCCGAACAACGATGAACCCACCAGGGAAGCCAACGACGGTGTCATCGCGGGGAAGGTGAGCGAGCACAGTTCGACGGACAGCAGCACCGCGACGTCGTCGGGCGCGCCGCGCAGATAGTCGTTGAGCCGTCCGACTCCGGCGGCACCGGCGACGCACCCGAGCCCGAACATCGGCACCCGTCGCACATCGGGGCGAAGGCCCAGCCGCGTGGCGATGCGGGCTTCCAGCGAGGGCACCGCCAGGCCGGTGACGGTCGTCGACATGACCACGTCGACATCGTCGGGCCGCAACCCCGCCTCGTCGAGCGCGGCAGACATTGCCGTGCAACCGAGTTCGACCGCGTTCTCGATCCAGATGTCGTTGGCCTTGCCGAAGTCGGTCAGCGCGGCGTACTGCTCGAGCGGCTGAACGAGGTAGCGGCTGTCGACCTTGGAACTCGAGTGGAACTTGCGCAGCAGGTCCCCGTACTCCTTAAACGCCGGAAGCGATGCGAGCATCTCGGTGATCTCGCTCTGTTCGTAGCGATGCTCGGGCAGAGCGCCCTGCACGCCGGCTATGACGCTGCCGGCTTTGTGGGCCCCAAATTCGTTGTCGCTCAGACGTGCGCTCATTTTCCTGACCCTCCGTGGACGACGTGGTGTGCCGGCAACACTGCCGCTTCTGAAGCTGGGAGCTGTCTCCGCAATTCTGCCGTGACAGCGGGACTTTCACTGAATGCGAGTTGCTCGTGTAGACCCCTCAACAACACGGACGTCCCCGGTGATTCCAGACGGCGATCTCGAATTTCGCCGATTATTTTATTGCTCTGCACCGCGATCATGGGACCGCCCATCCTGTCGTTCTCAACAGCCGATGACTTTAGTCAACGATTGGTGACTTGAACATACGCGTGGCGAGATACCTAGTCAACCGCTGATGACATAAAGTTGATCGACGATGACGAAGCGACCGCGCAATGCTGCGCAGACCAGGGCGGACATCCTGGACTCCGCGCGCCGCAGGTTCGCCGTAGACGGATATGACCGAACCACGCTGCGTGCGATCGCGTCGGACGTCGGCGTGGACGCCGCGATGGTCACCCGGTATTTCGGGAGCAAGCAGGATCTGTTCGCGACCGCCACCGAATTCACCATCGAGCTTCCCGATCTGACCGACGCGGCTCCCGACGACATCGCCGACATGTTGTTGCCGCGGTACTTCGCCGTCTGGGAGGAAGATCACTCGTTCATGGCGCTACTCCAGGCGGCGATGACCAGCCGGGTTGCTGCCGACAAGCTCAACGAGACCCTCGCGGTTCACGTTGCGCCGACACTGAAGGCCGCCACCCCTGACCACGATCAGCAGCGTATCGCGCTGACCGATGCCTTCGTCATCGGACTGGCC
>CBAAAS010000088.1:0-8386 GCA_964658855.1 uncultured Mycobacterium sp. | reverse complement strand
TGGCGCCACGACACCGCTTCCCCACCGCGGCCGACGATGTGCGCGCCGGCTGGAACTGGCTCACCGCGCAGGTGCCGGCGGATCGCATAGTGATTGCCGGTGATTCGGCCGGCGGCCACCTCTCGGTGGACCTGCTGCTGCAGCCGGACGTCGCCGCTCGTGGCCCCGCCGCGCTGGTGCTGTTCTCGCCGCTGATCGACCTCACGCTTGAACTTGCCCGCGCGCGTGAGGATTTGCGCCGCGACCCGGCGATCCGGGCCGCCGATGCCACCCGCCTGGTGCGGCTGTACAGCACCGGCGTCGATCCCGCTCATCGCCGACTGAAACTCGATGTCGCCGGCGGCCCGTCGCTGCCGCCCACGCTCATCCAGGCCGGTGGCGCCGAAATGCTGCTCGCCGATGCGCGCCATCTGGCCGCCGACATCCGGACCGGCGGTGGCCGCTGCACGCTCCAGGTGTGGCCGGACCAGGTGCATGTGTTCCAGGCGTTGCCGCGGCTGGCACCCGAAGCCGCCAAAGCGATGGCACAGGCGGCGAAGTTCATCGGTACCGCGCTGCGCGAGAACAACATTGAGACCATCACAGGAAAGGCGGGCTGACCATGATCGGGCCGTTCGGCAAATCACCCAAGGTCAGCCACAATGCGCGCGCGGTGGTGACGGGTGCGGGCAGCGGGATCGGCGCGGCGTTCGCCATCGAACTGGCCAACCGCGGTAGCCGCGTCGTCTGCAGCGACATCGACGAAGTCGCCGCAAAACGAACAGTCACCTCGATCACCGACCGCGGTGGTGAGGCCGTCGCGATCGCATGCGACGTCACCCAACTCGACGACGTTGTCGATCTCGCCGCGCAGTCGCAATCATGGTTCGGCGACGCGCCCACGCTGGTGATCAACAACGCCGGCGTTGGCTCCGGCGGTGCGCCGATCGGCGAACTCCCGATCGAGGACTGGCAGTGGGTGCTCGGCATCAACCTGTGGGGACCCATTCACGGTTGCCATGTCTTCGCGCCGATCCTGCGGGCCGACTCTTCGGACACACCGCGCGGCATCATCAACGTGGCCTCGGCCGCAGCATTCGGCGCCGCGCCCAGCATGGCGGCCTATAACGTCAGCAAGGCGGGCGCGCTGTCGCTCTCGGAGACCCTGGCCGCCGAATTGTCCGGCAGCGGAATCAAAGTCACCGCTTTGTGCCCCACCTTCGTCAAGACCAACATCCTGGAATCTGGTCGCATCGCGAACGAGACGAATCAGTTCGCCCACAAAATCATGCGCTGGACCGGAGTCTCGGCCCAGAAGGTCGCGCAAACCTGCCTGGACGCCCACGATCGCGGCGACCTGTACTGCATGCCGCAACTCGAAGCCAAGATCGGCTGGAGCATCAAACGCTTGATCCCTGGTACCTACACCCGCGCCATCGGCCTGGTGTCCAGGGCCGCCCCAATGTGAGAAAGCGAGATCTGATGAGTATCGACATGGAAGTAATGCTGGCCAAGATCAAAGACCGCCAGTGGGCACTGGCCGACATCGACTGGGACGCACCAGGCGCCGAAATGATCAGCGACGAGCAGCGGCCAAAGCTCAAGGCGTTCATGGCCGATCTGTGCTGGATCGAGAACATCGGCGCCCGGGGTTTCGCAGCGCTGGCGAAGAAAGCACCCACACCGACCATCGGTGAGATCTACCGCTACTTCCACGCCGAGGAACAGCGCCACGCCAATGCCGAACTGGCGCTGATGAAGCGCTGGGGCATGCTCGAGGACGGCGAGGTTCCCGAGCCGAACGTGAACATCAGGCTGGCCATCGACTGGCTCGACCGGTGGGCCGACGACATGCCACTGTCTCTGCTGGGCACCGTCATCCCGATGCTGGAAGTGGCACTGGATGGCGCCCTGTTGAAGTTTCTCCTCGACGAGGTCAACGATCCGGTTTGTCACCAGGTGTTCGAGAAGATCAACAACGACGAATCACGCCATCTGGTCGTCGATTTCGAAGTTCTCGACATGATCGGGCACGCGAAGATCCGACGGTTGCTGATCGATTTCGTCGGTCACAACGCCACTCCGGGTCTCATCATCGGCGCCATCATGGGCGCGCCGCTGATCAACCGGATCCGCAACGAGATCATTGAAATGGGTATGGAGCCCGAGCGGCTCTACCGGGCGGTGAAGCGCTTCAAAGAGCTCGGCGACCGCGGCCAAAACACCAGCCGGGTACCGACTTACCGGTTCCTGCGGCGCTACGCCGGCGTGGTCACCAATCCACGCCACCCCTATCACCTGCTGGCGAATTCGATGGTGTGGTTATCAGACCGGTATCCACGGCCTCTGCTGCCGGCGGTACCCACCTGGGTGCGCGAAGTCACTCACGAGCCGGCGGCGTGATCATGGCGAAGACACACACCTACGCGACGCTGATCGTCGGAGCCGGGTTCAGCGGACTTGGCGCGGCGATCAAGCTGGCCCAGGCCGGCATCGACGATGTCGTCATCCTGGAGCGCAGCGACCGCGTCGGCGGAACCTGGCGGGACACCAACTATCCGGGTGCCAGCTGTGACATCCCGTCGCTGCTCTACTCGTTCTCGTTCGTCAAAAACCCGACTTGGTCGCGGACCTATTCGCCGGCAGACGAGATCCGCAACCACATCGAGGACATGGCTGACCGGTTCGACATCCGTCGCCGCATTCAGTTCGGTCAAGAAGTCACCGGACTGTCTTTCGATGAGGACGCCGGCGCCTGGACCGCAACCACGGCTGGCCGCAAGCGTTTCCGCGCCCGCACGGTGATCCTGGCGTCCGGACCGCTACCCGACTCCAGCTTCCCCGACATCCGGGGTATCGACACCTACGACGGCCACAAGATCCACAGTGCCCGCTGGGATCAGGATTACGACTTCGTCGGAAAACGGGTCGGTGTCATCGGCACCGGCGCCAGCGCGATTCAGATCATCCCCGAACTGGTCAAGCAGGCCGAATTCGTGAAGGTGTTCCAGCGCACCCCGGGCTGGGTACTCCCCCGCTTCGACTTCGCGACGCCACTCGCTGTCCAGACCGCCTTTGCCAAAGCTCCTGGAGTGCAACAGCTTGCGCGCAAAGCACTGTATTGGGGGCACGAGGCCAGTGCGACAGCGCTGGTGTGGAACACCCCGTTGACGTCGGTGGTGGCCCGGCTCGGCCGGATGCACCTGAACCGTCAGGTCAAGGATCCGTGGCTGCGCCGCCAGCTGACGCCCGACTTCACCCCGGGCTGCAAGCGGATGCTGGTGTCCAGCGACTACTACCCCGCGCTGCAGCGCGACAACTGCAAGCTGATCGACTGGCCCATCGCGACGTTGAGCCCGGTGGGTGTTCGAACCAGCGATGGCATCGAGCACCACCTGGACTGCATCGTGTTCGCCACCGGTTACGACGTGCACCTCACCGGCCCGCCGTTTCCGGTCACCGGACTGGGGGGACGCTCGCTGAGCGACGAATGGGCCGACGGCGCACAGGCTTACAAGAGCGCCAGTGCGCACGGCTACCCGAATCTCTTCATGATGACCGGCCCGAACTCTGGGCCCGGCCACAATTCGCTGCTGGTCTACATCGAGGGTCAACTCGACTACGCCGTCCACGGCATCACCACCATCCTGGACAATGAGTTGCGGTACCTCGACGTCCGTGCGGATGTGCAGCAGCGCTATAACCAACGCATCCAAAAGCGGCTCACCAAGACAACCTGGATGTCGGGTTGCAGCAGTTGGTATTTGACCAAGGACGGCCACAACGTGTCGATGTACCCCGGGTTCGCCACCCAGTATCTTCGACAGATGCGCGATTTCCAGTACGCCGACTACGAGGCCGTCGAACATGCCGCCGTACGCGTGAGTTCGACTGCCTGACACCATGGCGCCCAACCGACCGCCCCGCGCAGAAACCGGCACGATCGCCGGCGTTCTGGCTAACCTGCGCCGCGCCCCCAAACGCGTCCGGCGCCAGTCGCGGGAGGTCATCGAAAACGCGGTGTCGCAGTTGTTCGACGCGGCGGTCCGATATCCGCACGGCGCCTTGGGCTCCGGGGAGTATCGCATCGAGGACCTCGCCCGGCTGGCCGGCACCACCACCCGCAACATCCGGGTCTACCGCGACCGCGGGCTGTTGCCGCCCCCGTTGCGGGTCGGACGGATCGCGTTGTTCAACGACACGCACCTGACCAGGTTGCGGCTGATCACTTCCATGCTCGACCGTGGATACAACATCGCGCACGTCCGGGAGATGCTCAGCGCGTGGGAGGAAGGCAAAGATCTCGGCGACGTGCTCGGCCTGGAAACGGCCATCGTCGGCACGTGGACCAGTGAGAAATCCCAGACCATGCCGGTGGCCGAGGCGCAGCGACTCATCAACGACGTCAAGGCTTTCGACCGTCTGGTGGACCTGCACGTGATTAACATCGACGACGGGCAGGCCACCATCACGCGCCCGAAATTGATCGAAGCGTTCAACGAGGTCCGCGGCTACGGCATGAGCATGGACAAACTCGTCGACCTGCACGAGAACATCGCCCCGCTGATCGACCAGATCGGCGAGATGCTGGTGCGCGCCGGAGCCGAGCACGTCGCCGACCGGATCAAACCTGGCGAAGCGCTGCCCGCCGACACTGAAATCGCCGAGCTGATCACAATGTTGGTGCGCTTTCGCACTCAGGCGGTTTCGTCGGTGACCGCCACTTTGGCGTCGTCGATCGAGACGACGATCGAATCGTTGGTCAGCCAGATCCTGGCCGAGTATCTGGAGCGATCGCCCGAGGCGGACGTCGGCTAGGACGTTTCGCGGCGCGCAACCAGGTAGGGCGCCAGCGTGGTCAGCTTCTCGCAGGTCTCCTCGAATTCCCGATCGGGATCGGACGCGGCGATGATGCCGGCGCCGGCGCGCAGCCAGGTTCGGCCGTCGCGCTCGTAGACGGTCCGAAGCGTCAACGCCGCATCGAGCCCGCCGTCAGCCGAAAACCTCACCACCGCACCGGAATACAACTCGCGTGGACTTTCGTCGAGACGCAGGATGGCGTCCACGCTCGCCGCCTTGGGAATGCCCGAAGCGGTGACCGCGGGAAACAGCGTCTCCAGCGCGTCCATCCGGTTCTTGGACGCATGGAGTCGTCCGGTGACCGTCGAGCCGAGGTGCTGCACGCTGCCGCGTTCGCGCACCGTCATGAAATCCACCACCGCGGAGCTACCGGCTTCGGCGACCTCGTCGATCTCCTGCACCGAGCTGCGTACCGACATCGCATGCTCGACAATCTCTTTGGTGTTGGACTCCAGGTCCTCCCGGGCCGCACGGTCGAGTTCGGTGCCACGGCCCAATGCCCGGGTGCCCGCCAGCGGTTCGGTCACCACCAGTCCGTCGTGGTGTACCGCGGCCACCAATTCCGGGCTGTAGCCCAGGGCCCGAAATCCGCCGAGGTGCAACAGAAATGAGCGCGCCGGGGTGTTGTGCCGACGCCCGACCCGGTACGTCGACGGAAAGTCCAGCGCGAAAGGCACATTGACGGAACGGGACAAGATCACCTTGTGGTAATCCCCGGCGGTGATTTCGTCGATAGCGGCGCCGACCCGGCCACGGTAATCGGAGGTGTCGGCGGACACGTCGACCGCTGAAGGCGCCCGCAGCGCCGGCACACCAGCGCTGAGTAGCCGGCTCACGTCCTCGACGTGCCGGTCTTCGGCATCGAACAACGCGACGGCGTCGGCGGACACGACGATTCGGGTGCGCGGCCAGAACACCCGCGCCAGTGGAGTCTTTGGCGCCAGACGCTCCTGCAGGCCGAACCGATACGCCCCGAATTCGAAAGCGATCCAGCCGAAAGCCTCGACCGTTTCCAATAGCAGGCGATCGACGGCCTCACCGAGCACCGGCCCGGGCCGCCCGGACCATCTCTGTCGCTGCGTGACGCCGTCCTGGATGATGCGCAGTTCGTCGCGGTCCAACTCGATGATCGCCAGCGCACCGATGGCCAGCGTCCACTGTCCGTCGCGCTCGTAGAGCAAATACTCGTCGCCGTCGGCCTCGGCCAATGCGGCCACCAACTCGGCCGCCAAGTCTGCCGGAGCAATGCCGTCGGGCAGCGGAAACGATGACGAAGCGGCGCCTGCCGAACTGGTCTCGACACCAACCTGGGTCACGGTTAGTAAATTTAGCCTAACCTATGAACGGGCGGGCAACTCCGGTCTGCGATAGCTGTTGCTCCGCGCCCTCTGTGCAGCTCACCGCACATTTCAGCGGCATCGTTACCGCGCGTTCATGCCACGCACTACTCACCGTCGGCGTGGGCGTGGGTGACGCAACGGGTCAAGGCGACTGGGGTACGACGGTACGAGGCCTGCTCTTAGCTGGGCACGGCTTCGATGACGCAGAGCGGCCCTGCCGTTTGCACCACGCGCTGCAACTGGAAGCCGCCCCGATGGAGTAGGTCGGTCCACTGCTTGCGGCCGCGCTCCAGTGCGCCCGCCAGCACCAGCATCTCCATATCGGCGTAGTGGCCGAGGAATTCGCGGTCGTGATCGGGGATGACCATCTCCAGCAGCAGCAATTTCGCACCTGGAGGGGCTGCGGCTTTGATGGTGCCGAGGATCGCGATGGCTTTGTCGTCGGGCCAGTCGTGGATGACGTTCTTCATCACATAGGCGTCAGCGGACGGCACGCTTTCGAAGAACGACCCGCCCGTCACAGTGACTCGGTCGGCGACACCGTGCGCGGTCAAGATAGGCGGCGCTCCCTGGACTGCCTCGGGAAGGTCGAACAGCACGCCGCGGGCATCTGGGGCGGCTGCAAGAAGGGATGACAGCAGCCGGCCATGGCCGCCGCCGATATCGGCGATCACACCGAAGTTGCTGAAGTCGTATGCCGCGACCACCGCCGCCTCCAGCACCGCCGACGTGGAAGTCATGGCGCTGTTGAACATCTCCGCGAACTCGGGGTCGTCGGGAAGGTAATCAAAGATGCCCTTTCCGAACACTTTTGGGGGATTCGGTTCTCCGGTGCGCACCGCATCGGCCAGCCGCGTCCAGTTCGCGCGGTGCTGCGGCGAGCCGTAGAACCGGGCAGCTCCATTCATCGAGATCGGGGAGTCGGTGCGCAAAGTGTCGGCCAGCGCATTTAGCGCGAGACGGCCGTCGCGGCTCCTGCGAAAAACCCCGCGACTGATCAGCAATCGCATCAGCCGCGCCACGCTGTCCGGGTCGGCTCCGATTCGATGCGCCAGCTCCTCTTTGGTCAACGGACCCGCGGCAAGTGCGTCGGCGATACCCAGTTGCGCGGATGCCGAGACCGCCTGCGACAGAAAGGCCCCGAAGATGATGTCGATGATCGTGATCGGCGGAGGTGCCAGCCGCTGGTAAAACCGCCCTACGTGGTGACGGACTCGTTCCACCGCGCGAGCCACCCGAGCAGGGGGCAGCTTGGGGGTTGATGTCGGTGACTTCGGCGGCATCATTCTCCTTTGCTAGGTGATTACCGGACTCGAAGAAACAAGTATCCGTCCTGAGAATTTTCGCGGGCTCGATCTGCACTTTTAGCCCCGAACTTGTCGGCGGGCGACGCTATAGTCGGATGTATGTTCGAATTACTGGTGTCGGCCAACCCCTCAGCCGACGAGTCCGTGCTGATCGAGCGAATTGCCGAGCTGGAGCGGATCAAATCTGCGGCGGCCGCGGGTCAAGCGCGAGCGGCGGCAACTCTGGATGCCACGCGCCGTAGCGCGGAGGCCGCCGCCGGTATGCCGGCCGCGCGGCGGGGACGCGGCGTCGCTAGCGAGGTCGCACTGGCACGACGAGACTCGCCGGCCCGTGGCGGTAGGCATCTCGGCTTCGCCAAAGCGCTGGTCTACGAGATGCCGCATACCCTGGCCGCATTGGAGACCGGGGTGTTGACCGAGTGGCGGGCCACCCTGATCGTGCGCGAAAGTGCCTGCCTGGACGTCGAGGATCGGCGCACTCTGGACGCCGAGTTGTGCTCCGAACCAGCGACTTTGGACGGGATGGGCGACACCCGAGTAGCGGCGGCGGCCAAGGCGATCGCGTATCGGCTTGACCCGCACGCGGTTGTCGACCGGGCCGCCAAAGCCGAAGCCGAGCGGACCGTGACCATCCGGCCCGCGCCTGACACGATGACGTATCTGACCGCGCTGCTACCTGTCGCACAGGGCGTCTCGGTCTATGCGGCATTGCGCCGGGCGGCGGACACCACATTCGACGATCGATCCCGCGGGCAGGTGATGGCCGACAGGTTGGCGTTGGTGGCCGGCAGCGCCAGCGTGTCGTTGACGGTCAGCGAGCCCAGCGTCACGTTGCCCGTGTTGGTCACCAGGAACGAGTAGGTGACGCTCTGGCCGACGTGGTTGAACGAGGTCGCGCCG
>CBAAAS010000087.1:0-8438 GCA_964658855.1 uncultured Mycobacterium sp. | reverse complement strand
CCCCCCTGGCCAGCCGGACCGCGCTCATGGTGGCCTCGGTGCCGGAGTTGACCAACCGGATCAGCTCCACCGGCGCGACCCGGTCGATGATCTCAGCGGCCAGTTCGCTTTCGGCGGGTGTCGGCGCCCCGAATGACAGCCCGGAGCGGGCGGCTTTGGTGACGGCGTCCACCACCGACGGATGCGCGTGGCCGAGGATCATCGGCCCCCACGAGCAAACCAGGTCGACATAGCGGTTGCCGTCGGCGTCGGTGAGCCAGTAGCCGTTGGCCTCGGTGATGAAGCGGGGGGTGCCACCGACCGCCTTGAACGCCCGTACCGGCGAGTTCACCCCGCCCGGAATGACTGCGCTGGCAGCGTCGAACAGCTTCGACGAGACGTCGGTATGCACGTCCTCCAGTGTCCCAGCCGCTCGGGAGTGGTTCGACTACAGGGTGTAGTTGTTCGGGCGGACGACATCATCAGCCACACCAGCCCCGCGGCGTCCGGGTCGATATCAGCCCACTACTTACATGGCCATCTTCGTCGGCACGATGTGGAGCTCCGGCATGGGATGAGCCAGACATCCAAGCCGTCGTTCCTCTGCCACGATCGCGGCGGCCTTGGCGTCGATCGCCAACTGATTCAACTCACGGCGGCACAGGTCGGCCAGGATGAGGCCGTTCATTCGGGTGCACCACTGGACGACCGCTTCGTCATCGCTGGCTTCGGCGCCGGCCAGCAGCAGCGCGTGCAAGCCCTCGAGCTCCGCATCGTCAAGCGTTTTCAGCGGGCAGCTTTCGCTACTGGTGCCACCGACATCGACGCCGGTCGTTACCGACACCAGCCGGACCAACAGAGCGTCGGATACCGATGAAGCCCACCGCGCGAGTCCCGGATGTCGCGACCGGGATAACTGCGCACAAACGCCAAGCAGTGTGGAGGTGGCATCTTCGGGCAGCTCGCCGACGGCGGGATAGGTCATATGTGATCCTCCTCATACACGTGAAGAGGCATTCGTTGCAGAGCTCGTCGTGGTTGGGTCCGCAGCGTTACAACAATGACGCGAAAACGTTGCCAACACTCATTCCGGCATCGCCCGCCGCTTGTGCACTGACGACGTCAACCCCTCAGGGTTCGCTCTTTACCGCGCCTCGCACGCGAGGCGACGCTCCTCGTCGATGATGACCGCGGCCTTCGCGTCGATCGCAGCCTGCACATACGTCCGCAGGTAAAGCTCAGCCACGACCAGCCTGTCCGTTTGTGCGCACCAGTCGACAAAGTCGACGTCGCCAGTGCGGGCGCCGGCCGCCACGGCTCGTCGGAGTTCGACGAGGTCTGAGGTGGTCCGATCAGCCAGCTCAGCGCTGGAAATCGGGCTTACCGAATCCGAGGACCCTCGGTAGGCGCCGGACATGGTCGCCCCCGCGTCCCCAGGCGGTCCCTCGATGTGAAGATCGGTCATTAGTTGGTCCTCCCCCAGTCCCAAGCAGCAGCGCCACGTAACGCTGTGTCCCGTGTCACATCTTTTCACCGCGGCCGACCTCGCCAAACGTAAAAACTTAACCAATCTGACACCTTTAGCCTCACCAGTCGCATTAGCCTCAGGCGGCTCAAGCGGTGGCTATTTGAACAGGGGGCTAGACCGGCCGGTTCGCGACTTCTGCTTCTTCCGGGGCGCCGGCGGCGATCACATGCTGCACCGGGATGGGATAAGTCAAGGCAGCACGCGAAACCAGGTCGTCGCGCAGCCACGCCGAATCCTCGATCGGCAACGTCGAGATCACCAGTTGGTCAGGGTGGAATTGCTCGACGGCGGTCGCCAGGGCGTGCTCAGGGCGGTAGTCCCCGAGGCTGCCTTCCGCGCGGAGATCGATCTGACGCATCGCCGCGAGCATGTCGTCGAGTCGCTGCTGGGCAGCGTGGCGAGTGGCGTCCTGGATGTACACCGGACCGATGTCGGCCTGCCCGGTGTCGATCGGACTGGCGGGAACGCACAAGAAGTACTCGGCGTCCCGGGCTGTGTCGACGCGCCGAAGCTCATCGAAAAGCTCTCTGGCGGAGAGGGTCTGGTTCGCGAGCACCAGTACCCGCGCGGCCATCCCTGTCGGCGGCGCCTCGGGCTCGGCCGCCTCACGTCGACGCCGCAGCCTGCCCACGAGGTACAGCGCGATCACCACCGACCACGACACCAAACCCAGCCAGAGCTGGATGCGCACCGCGGGGTCGAACGCCATCAGCACCAGCGCGCCGACGAGACAGGCGACGGTGATGATCGACAGGGTGGGGAAGAACCACATCTTCACCTTGAGATCTTCGGGCGGGGTGCGGCGACGCAGCACGATCTGGGACAGCGCGATCACCAGGTAGATCGACAGCACAATGGCGCCGGCCGAGTTGAGCAGGAAGGTGAACACCGTGGTCGGCGCAATCCACGCCATGACGACGCAGATGAAACCGACAACCGATGACGCCAGGATCGCCACATACGGTGAACCGCGTCGACCGACCTTGAGTAGTCGGCGCGGCGCTTCGCGTCGGGCGGCGAGCACGAACAGCATGCGCGACGAGGTGTAGAGCCCGGAGTTCAGGCACGACAGCACCGCGGTGAGTACGACCGCGTTCATGATGTCGTCGGCGGCCGGCAGTCCCATCACCTTGAAGGCCGCCACGTACGGCGAGACGCTGATCTCGCGGGCGTTCCACGGCAGGATCAGCGTCAGCAAGAAGACCGACCCGACGAAGAAGATCGCGATGCGGGCGACGACGGTGTTGGTGGCCCGGCGCACCGATCGCACCGGATCAGGGGTCTCGGCTGCGGCGATGGTGGCGACTTCGGCGCCCACCATGGACGGGATCACCAGCGCGATCGCCCCGAATATGGCTCCGACGCCCAGCGGGAAGAATCCGCCATGCGAGGTGAAATTGCTGAAGTCGTGATGCCGATGCGGCCACAGCCCCAACACGAATGCCGCGCCGAAGCCGAGAAAGGCCACCACGGTCACGACCTTGAGCCCGGAGAACCAGAACTCGAATTCACCGAACGACGACACCGAGAACAGATTGGTCGCCGTCATGGTGGTCAGCAGAATGAGCGAGAACAGCCACAACGGCGCGTGGAACCAGTAGGAGATGACCTTTGCGCCGGCGATGGCCTCGAAGCCGACCACCACCACCCAGAAGTACCAGTACAACCAGCCCACCGAGAATCCAGCCCAACCGCCGAGGGCTTGTCGGGCGTATTCGGCGAACGATCCCGTCGACGGGTTCGCGGTGGCCATCTCGCCCAGCATGCGCATCACCAGCGCCATCAGCACACCGCACAGCGCGAAGGTCAGGAAAGCTCCGGGTCCGGTTTTGCTGACCACGAAACCCGATCCGACGAACAGTCCGGCGCCGATCACGCCGCCGATGGCGATCATGTTGAGTTGGCGCTGCGACAACCCCTGTTGCAGCCCTGATGGGTTTTTCTGTTCTGACGCGCCTTTCATCTTCCGTCCCCCCTCGAACCGCGGACGGCAACCAGTCAGCTCCAATCGCGCGTCTTCGTTCTAACGTGCCCTTCCAGCGACGGCGGCAAACGACAACGGCGCGCCGGAGCGAAGGTCTAGGGGTCGCGTGGACTTTTGCCCGATTACCCCGTCGCGGTGAGCGCGAACACCGGGTGGTCGGCCGGATCGGGCAACTTCCGGAAGTAGCCGTCGACGGCCCGACCCGCCTTTTGCTGGTAGGCGATCAGGACCGGCGGGCGTTCCGAGGTCGCCGTTTCACGCGTGACGTAGGTCGCGGCGCCGGATTTGCCGGTGAGCGTGACAGTCGGGTTCGCCCGGACGTTTTTCACCCACTGCGACTCACCTCGGGTGGACACCAACTACCGGGTGCCGGCGACTTCGACCGTGACGACGGGGATCTGCTGCGACTCTCCGCTGCCCCGCTTGGTGACGGTGAGGGTTTCGGTGTTGCTGACGCCCGTGGCCATCGCGATCCGGTTGAAGACCCTGACCGTGAACCACGGCGGCTTGAGGTAGGCCATGCTGAAAGAGTTTGATGGCTCTATGCAACTACCGCAACGACTCGCCCGGTTCAACCGGCACGTCACCAATCCGATTCAGCGCATGTGGGCCGGCTGGGCCCCGTCATTCGGCATCCTCGAGCACGTCGGACGGAAATCCGGCAAGGCCTACCGCACCCCGTTGACGGTGTTCAACGCCGAGGTCGACGGCAAGCCGGGTGTGGCGATCCTGCTCACCTACGGCCCGGACCGCGACTGGCTGAAGAACCTCAACGCCGCCGGCGGCGGGAAGATGCGCCGGCACGGCAAAACATTCAGCGTCGCCAACCCGCAGACCGTCAGCAAGGAGCAGGCAGCGACGCACGTCGGCGGCGCGGCGCACCGGGTCTTCGGAAGATTGCCGTTCGAGCAAGCCGTTCTGCTGACCAAGTCCGGTTAATCGGCGCCGTCCGCGCGATCCCGCGACCTCCGGACGACGAAGTACAGCGCGACCACGACGGCCCAGGACAGCAGGCTGAGCCAGAACTGCACCCGGGCGGTGCTGTCGAATGCCATCTGCACCAGCACCGCGACGATCCCGGCCACCGTCAGGATCGACAACACCGGGAAGAACCACATCTTGACCCGCAGCTTCTCCGGCGGTGTCTTTCGTCGTAACACGATCTGCGACAACGCAATCAGCAAGTAGACGAGCAGCACGATGGCGCCCGACGAGTTGAGCAGAAACTGAAACACCGTGTTCGGGGCGACTGCGGCCATGATCACGCACAGAAAGCCCACCACCGACGAGCCGACGATCGCGAGGGAGGGCACGCCGCGGCGGCTGACTTTGAGCATCCGTGCCGGCGCCTCGTGTTGACCCGCGAGCACGAACAGCACCCGGGACGCGGTGTAGAGACCGGAGTTCAGACACGACAGCACCGCGGTCAGCACCACCGCATTCATCACATGGTCGGCACCAGGGATCCCGATCTGCTTCAACGCCGCGACAAACGGCGACGATCCGGACTGCACGGAGTTCCACGGCAAGACAACGGTCAGCAGAAACACCGATCCGACAAAGAAAATCGCGATACGAGCCGCCACCGCGTTCGTCGCCCGCCGGACGGCACGCTCCGGATCGGGGGTCTCCGCGGCGGCGATGGTCGCGACCTCGGCGCCCACCATGGAGAAGATCACCACAACGATTGCGCCGAAGGCGCCGTGTAATCCGTTGGGTAAGAACCCGCCGTGGGCGTACAGGTTGGACAGGTCGGCATGTCGGTGCGGCCACAACCCGAAGGCATACATCGAGCCCAAGAGCAGAAAGAGCAGGATCGCCGCGACTTTGATTCCGGCGAACCAGAATTCGAACTCACCGAAGGACGACACCGAGAACAAGTTCGTCGCCGTCATCAACAGCATCAAGCTCAGTGACAGCAGCCACAGCGGCGCGTGAAACCAGTAGGTGATGACCTTCGCCCCGGCGACGGCTTCGAAACCGACGACGATCACCCAGTAGTACCAATACAGCCAGCCCACCGAGAAGCCCGCCCAACCACCCAGCGCTTCGCGCGCGTACTCCGCGAACGAACCGGTCGAGGGATTCGCGGTGGCCATCTCGCCGAGCATCCGCATCACCAGGATGATCAGCACGCCACACAGCGCGTAGGTCAGGAATGCGGCCGGTCCGGCTTTGCCGATGACGACGCCCGACCCGACGAAAAACCCGGCACCGATGATGCCGCCGATGGCGATCATGGTCAGCTGGCGCTGCGACAAGCCTTGGCGCAGTTGCGGTGTGGCATCCATCGACGGATCAGGCCGAGCTCAAGGCCGACTGGCCGGGCACCACATGCTGAACCGGGATCGGGTACGCCGCTCGCACCCTGTCGACCATGCCGAGCCGCAGCCACGCCGAACGGGCTTCGGCGATCACCAGTTGGTCGGGCTGGAAACGCCGTACCGCAGCGTCCAAGGCCCGCAGCGGCCGGTAGTCGCCGAGTTCACCTTCGGCGGACAGTCCGATGTCGCGCATCGCGGTCAGGATGGCATCGAGCCGGTCGTGCGCCGCGGTGACGGTGGCGTCGAGGACGAACAGCGGGCCGGTGCGCTCGGCCTGGCCGGTGTCGACGGGGTTCACCGGCACGCAGATGAAGTACTCAGCGCGCTTCTGGGCGTCGACGCGGCGCAGCACATCGAAAAGCTCACTCGCAGCGACATTTTTGTTGGCCAGCACGAGTACCCGGTTGGCTTTGCCGCTCGGCGTCGCAGCCGGCTCGTGCTTAACCGATCCGCGCCACCAGCGCGGCACGAAGTACAGCGTCAACACGACCGCCCAGGACAGCAGCCCCAGCCACAGTTCCATCCGGGCGTTCGGGTCGAACGCCATCAGCACCAGCACGCCGACCAGCGCAACCACGGTGAGTATCGACAGGCCCGGGAACAGCCACATCTTCACCCGCAGCTTCTCGGGCGGGGTGCGCCGCCGCAGCACGATCTGCGACAGGGCGATCATCAGGTACACCGAAAGAACCAGCGAGCCGGACGATTTCAGTAGGAAGGTGAACACCGCGCCGGGGGCCACCCACGCCATCAACACACACACGAAGCCCACGATCGACGACACCAGGATCGCGGCATAGGGCACGCCGCGGCGTCCCACCTTGACCAACTCGATCGGCGCTTCGCCGCGGGCCGCCAGCACGAACAACATCCGCGACGCCGTGTAGAGACCGGAGTTCAGACACGACAGCACCGCTGTCAACACCACCGCGTTCATGATGTGGCCCCCAGCGGGAATCCCCATCTCTCCCAACGCCACAACGTACGGAGATACCCCCGGGCGCTCGGCATTCCACGGCACGATCACCGCGAGCAGGAAGATCGAACCCAGGTAGAAGGTCACGATCCGGACGACCACCGATTTGGTCGCACGCGCCACCGCCCGTTCGGGGTTCGCGGTTTCGGCCGCGGCGATGGTGGCCACTTCGGCGCCTACGAGCGCGGCGATGACCACCGAGACGGAGCCGAAGACGGTGCCGACGCCGTGGGGAAAGAAGCCGCCGTGTGCGGTCAGGTTGCTGAAGTCGAAGCTGCGCTTCGGCCAGAAGCCGAGAACGAACAGCGAGCCAAGTGCCAGGAACACAATGATCGCGGCGACTTTGATTCCGGCGAACCAGAATTCGAACTCGCCGAAGACGGCGACGGAGAACAGGTTGGTCGCCGTCATCGCGACCATCAGGACGAGCGACAGCAACCACAGCGGCGCGTTGATCCAGTAGGACAACACCGCGCCGCCGGCGATCGCTTCGAAGCCGACCACCACAACCCAGAAGTACCAATACAACCAACCGACCGAGAACCCCGCCCATCCGCCGAGTGCTTGCCGGGCGTAGTCGGCGAACGAACCGGTCGACGGGTTCGCGGTCGCCATCTCGCCGAGCATCCGCATCACCATGACGACCAGAACACCGCAGAGCGCGTAGGTGATGAAGGCGCCGGGTCCGGTCTCACCGATGATGACGCCGGACCCGACGAACAGGCCGGCACCGATGACGCCGCCGAGCGCGATCATGTTCAGCTGTCGCTGCGAAAGCCCCCCGCTTAGCGGCGCAGTGCCGCTCGAATCTGGGGTCTCCGGCATCACCGGACGCTAACACCTACGCGCGTGGCGGCGCTGCTTCATACCGGCACGGCGCGCAGCGCAGTGGGCAGACTGGGCAGGAAATGTGTGGTGGCAAAGGCGCGAATGTCGTCGTCATCCATCGTCTGGCGGGCGGGCAACAACAACAGCATCGCTGCGTAACGCAGGATGGTGTCGGCCAGCTCGTCGACCGCCTTGCCGCCGATCTGCTCGGCGAACCCGTCCGGGAAGATCACCCGCAACGCGGCTGCCATCCGGTCGACGGCGGCATCCCAGTGCTGGTTGGCCAATTCGATCATCAGGCCTGGCTCGTCGGCGAGCATCCGGGTCAGCACCCGGTGCTGACGGAACCGCACGATCGACAGCGTGAACGCCTCGACGTAGTAATTCGATTGCGGCCTGCGGCTTTTCAGCTCGTGGGCGATGTTGGCGAACAGGATCGCGTTCTCGCGGTCGATGACGGCGGAGACAAGCTCGTCGCGATTGGCGAAGCGCCGGTAGATGGTGGTGCGGCTGACGCCGGCACGGCGGGCCACGTCGTCGAGAGCGACCCGCCGGAAGCCGTGCTGCTGGAACTCGACGACGGCGGCGTCGAGGATCGCGCTGGTGGACGCGTCAGCGGTGCTATCCGCGGGCAAAGCCCGCTCCGGCAAAACCGTTGTAGCGCAATCGCATCGGCAGATGGTCCCACAGCAGGTTCACCGGCCGCGACCGCCATACGGCGGCGAACCGCTGATAGCGGCGTTCCTGACGGTCACTCCAGGGCAAACCGAGCAGGGTCCGGGTCCGTGGCGGCATCCCGCCGGTGGTGAGAAACGCCGC
>CBAAAS010000086.1:2046-8454 GCA_964658855.1 uncultured Mycobacterium sp. | reverse complement strand
CGCCCAATGTCGTCGAGGCTGATCCCCGAACCTGGCTGCTGCTGGCGACCGGACTTCTGCGGGTGCCCGACGCGACGAACACCGGTGCCGTGCGCCTCTCCGGTTCGCGGGCTCCAGAGATTGCGGGCTGGCTGCCGGTCGTGCGATTGAGCGATCCCCATCACACGTAACGGTGGCTGCTGTGGCGTATGCGACATTTGGTACTTTCTGGGGCTGTTGAGCTGCAGAAATCAGGCGTGTCGTGGCGCAACACGCGGCAGCAATTCGCTGCCACCCCCAACGTTTCCGTAGACTTCATCGAGTCACCATCCGTTCCCTGGGGAGCCGCCGCACTGTGACCGTCCAAGAGCCAGTACCTGACGAGAATCCGCCCGGTGAAGAGTGTGGTGTATTCGGGGTCTGGGCCCCCGGCGAAGATGTCGCCAAAATGACGTACTACGGCCTCTACGCGTTGCAGCATCGCGGGCAGGAAGCCGCCGGCATCGCCGTCGCGGACGGGTCGCAGGTGCTGGTGTTCAAGGATCTCGGCCTGGTCAGTCAGGTCTTCGACGAGCAGACCCTGGCCGCGATGGAAGGCCACGTCGCCGTCGGGCACTGCCGGTATTCCACCAGCGGCCAGCCGACGTGGGAGAACGCCCAGCCGGTTTTCCGTAATACCGCCGCCGGCACCGGGGTCGCCTTGGGACACAACGGCAATCTGGTCAACAGTGCCGATCTCGTCTCCCGTGCTCGGGCGGCGGGACTGATCAACTCCAGGACCCCAGGCGCGGCCAACACGGACTCCGACGTGCTGGGCGCGTTGCTGGCGCACGGCGCCGCCGACTCCAGCCTGGAACAGGCCGCGCTCGAATTGCTGCCCACCGTTCGCGGCGCTTTCTGTCTGACGTTCATGGATGAGAACACCCTGTATGCCGCCCGCGATCCGTTCGGGGTGCGGCCGCTGTGCCTGGGACGGTTGGACCGCGGCTGGGTGGTGGCGTCGGAGACCGCCGCGCTGGACATCGTCGGCGCTTCGTTCGTCCGCGAGATCGAACCCGGCGAGCTGTTGGCGATCGACGCCGACGGGGTCCGGTCGGCCCGGTTCGCCAACCCCGAACCCAAGGGCTGCATCTTCGAATATGTCTACCTGGCGCGGCCGGACAGCACGATCTCCGGCCGATCGGTGCACGGCGCGCGACTGGATATCGGCCGCCGACTGGCACGGGAAAGCCCGATCGACGCCGACTTGGTGATCGGTGTGCCGGAATCCGGCATACCCGCTGCGGTCGGCTATGCGCAGGAGTCCGGCATTCCCTACGGCCAGGGCCTGATGAAGAACGCCTACGTCGGGCGCACCTTCATCCAGCCGTCGCAGACCATCCGTCAGCTGGGAATCCGGCTGAAGTTAAACCCGCTCAAGGAAGTCATCCGCGGCAAGCGGCTGATTGTCGTCGACGACTCGATCGTGCGCGGTAACACCCAGCGCGCGCTGGTCAGGATGCTGCGCGAAGCGGGCGCCGTAGAAGTGCATGTGCGGATCGCGTCGCCACCGGTGAAGTGGCCGTGCTTCTACGGCATCGACTTCCCGTCGCCGGCCGAGCTGATCGCCAACGCCGTCGAAGACGAAGACGAAATGCTCGAAGCGGTACGACACGCCATCAACGCCGACACGCTGGGCTATATCTCGCTGCGGAGTCTGGTCGCTGCGACCGAGCAACCCACGTCGCGACTGTGCACGGCCTGCTTTGACGGCAAGTACCCGATCGAATTGCCCAGCGAGACAGCGCTTGGCAAAAACGTCATCGAGCAGATGCTCGCCAACGCGGCACGCGAGGCCACGCCATCGGGCATCAGCAACGAGATATCGCCGGAGGCCGAACAGGCCTCCGTATTACGGCATCCCTAACCCACGAGCGAGTGGGAGATACCAGCGCCGGGCATCGCCCGGTAGCCTTTAGCGCGATGACCGACCGTGGAAAAGACCCGGCTGCCCCGGGCGCTACGTATGCATCGGCCGGAGTCGATATCGAAGCCGGGGACCGTGCCGTCGAATTGTTCAAACCGCTGGCCTCCAAAGCCACCAGACCTGAGGTGATCGGGAAGCTCGGTGGCTTCGCCGGGCTCTTCGCGCTGCGCGCCGATTACCGCGAGCCGCTGCTGGCCGCATCCAGCGACGGGGTGGGCACCAAGCTGGCGGTGGCCCAGGCGATGGACAAGCACGACACCGTGGGCCTGGACCTGGTGGCGATGGTCGTCGACGATTTGGTGGTCTGCGGCGCCGAGCCGTTGTTCCTGCTCGACTACATCGCACTCGGCCGGATCGTGCCGGAACGCCTCAACGCGATCGTCGGCGGTATCGCCGAAGGCTGCGTGCGCGCGGGCTGTGCGCTGCTGGGTGGGGAGACGGCCGAGCATCCGGGCCTGATCGAGCCTGACCACTACGACATCTCCGCCACCGGCGTCGGCGTCGTGGAGGCTGAGGATCTACTCGGCCCCGACCGGGTCAAACCCGGAGACGTGCTCATTGCGATGGGATCGTCGGGTCTGCACTCCAACGGATACTCGCTGGCCCGCAAGGTTCTGCTCGAGATCGATCGGGGCAACCTGGAGGGCTACGTCGAAGAGTTCGGCCGCACGCTGGGTGAAGAGATGCTCGAGCCGACCATCATCTACGCCAAAGACTGTCTCGCGCTGGCGGCCGAAACACAGGTCCGGACGTTCTGCCACGTCACCGGCGGCGGGCTGGCCGGCAACCTGGAGCGGGTAGTCCCGAACGGGCTGTTCGCGGAGGTGGATCGCGGTACCTGGACGCCGGCTCCGGTGTTCGCGATGATCGCCCAGCGTGGCCGGGTTTCGCGCGCCGAGATGGAGAAAACCTTCAACATGGGCGTCGGCATGATCGCGGTCGTAGCGCCAGAAGACACCGATCGCGCACTTGCCATTCTGACCGCCCGACACCTGAACTGCTGGGTCCTGGGCACGGTCAACAAGGGTGGAAAAGGCGGTCCGCGAGCCAAACTCGTCGGGCAGCACCCCAGGTTCTAGATTTCGGCTCGCCCTTGAGGCGAGCCGTGGGAAAGCCTCAGCGGTGCTCGTCAAGCCAAGGGTCGTCGCCCTCGGACTGGTCACCGTCCTGATCGCCCGACCCAGACAGCTCCTGCCGAAGCCGATCGAAATCGGTCTGCGGTGAGCTGTACTTAAGGTCTCGAGCAACCTTCGTCTGCTTCGCCTTAGCCCGGCCACGGCCCATGGGGGAACCCCCTCACGCAATAACGGAGCGGCCCAACATGTAGGCGGCTCCGATCTTTTGTCTTTATTGTCCTGTCGAGAGTCTACCGTGCCCGGTGGCTGCGTGCTGTTGCGCCCCGCACCCTTTGACGACCGTCACCGGACGGTTCCCCGCAACCGCTCCACGGCCATCCGCCCGGCGCCCGGCCCGTCCGCGGCCGGTAGCGACCCGACGTCGATCATCGCCGCGACATCGGCGTTGCCGCCGGTGCTCAGCTCGGTGTCAGCGGGAGTGGCGCGCTTGAGCAGTGCCAAGGCCACCGGACCCAGATCGACGTGTTCCACGACGGTCCCCAACCGGCCCACCGCGCGACCGCCCGCGAGCACCGGGTCGCCGGTCTTGGGCCGGTCGACCGACCCGTCCAAGTGCAACAGCACCAGCATCCGCGGTGGTTTGCCCAGGTTGTGCACTCGGGCGACAGTTTCCTGGCCGCGATAGCAGCCCTTGTCGAGATGGACGGCGCCGCCGATCCAACCCACTTCGTGCGGGATGGTGCGCTCGTCGGTGTCCACGCCGAGCCGTGCCCGCACTGCCGCGACCCGGAGAGCTTCGTGGGCCCAGACCCCCGCCGCGCGCACCCCGGCGTCGGTCAACCGGCGACGCAGATCCGCGGACCGACTGCGGTCGACCAGAACATCGAGCTCGAGCTGGCCCGGGCTGGCCTCGGGCATGCGGCGGACGAAACCGCCATCGATCGGCGCCGCGGCCAGCTCGGTGGGCAACGCGTCCAACCCGAGCGCGCCGAGAATCGCGGCGTCGCCGAGTTGCGGCCCCAACAGCGAGAGCACCGCCATATCGGCTGCCGCCGGAGTCACCTGCGACCAGAACACCATCTTTGTCAGGAACGCGAGCAGCGGCTCGCTGCGCCACGGCTCGGTGTCGAGATAGCTCACGCCGTCGAGTTCGGTCTGGATCCAGTGGTCTTCGACCCGGCCTTGTCCGTCGAGGCTGAGGTTCTGCGTGCTCGCACCGTCCGGAAGTTCGCTGACGTGCTGCGTGGAGATGCTGTGTAGCCAGGTTTGGCGGTCTGCGCCGGCCAGCGTGAGCACGCCGCGATGAGACCGATCGACCAGAACGGCACCCGTCTCGGCGGAGCGCTGCTCACCCAGGGGATCGCCGTAGTGCCAGATGGCACCGGCGTCGGGGCCGGTCTCGGGAGCAGGAACTGCGGACACACGTCAACTCTACGGGGATCGCCGCTCGGTCATCTGGCGGCGACCTGCTGCGACCGGCTTCGCCGCTCTGGCAATCGCCGCTAGTGTTTTGATCCATGACCGGTGTGATCGTCACGCTCGACGGCGACATGCACCCGGCGGATAGGCCGCTGCTGTTCGCCGACGACCTCGCCGCAGTGCGCGGCGACGGTGTCTTCGAGACTCTGCTGGTCCGCGATGGTGGCGCGTGCCTGGTCGAGGCTCACCTGGGTCGGCTCGTGCACTCGGCCAAACTTCTCGAGCTGCCTGCACCGGATCTGACGGCCTGGCGGCGCGCGATCGACCAGGCAGCGCAACAGTGGACCAGCCAGATGAACGACGAGGCGGCGATGCGGCTGGTGTACAGCCGCGGGCGGGAAAGCGGCTCCGCGCCTACCGCATACGTGACGGTGAACCCGGTGACGGACCGGATCGTCACGGTCCGCCGCGAGGGATTGGCGGCGGTGACGTTGCCCCGGGAGTTGCCGTCGGCCGGTGTCGAGGACATGCCGTGGCTGCTGGCCGGTGCCAAGACGCTGTCGTACGCCATCAACATGGCTGCGCTGCGGCATGCGGACCGCCAGGGCGCGGGCGACGTCATCTTCGTCAGCACGGACGGCTACATCTTGGAAGGCCCACGTTCGACTGTCGTGATTGCAGCCGACGGCGACGACGGCAACGTGTGCCTGCTGACCCCGCCGCCCTGGTATCCGATCCTGCGCGGCACCACGCAACAGGCTCTGTTCGGTGTCGCCCGGGCCGAAGGCTACGACTGCGACTACCGCGCCCTGCGCGTCGCTGATCTGATTGCCGCGCAGGGAATTTGGCTGGTGTCGAGCATGACGCTGGCCGCGCGGGTGCACACCCTCGATGGCCGGGCATTGCCGCGGGCTCCGCTGACAGCTGAATTCGCCGGGCTGGTCGATGCGGCCATCGTCAGCGACCGCTGAAATCAGTTGTCGGAGCGGCGCGTAACGGGTACCTTCGCTTTTACACAAGAAGGGAGGTGGTCTGAGAAATTGATAGCTTATTGGACTTGTGAGGTGGCTGCCCGCTAGCAGCACCCAGCTGGAAAGAACCAGCATTACTGCGCTGGCGAATTTCCCGCAGTCACCCAGCCCCCGAGCCTCCGGTCTGTCCAGCCTGGAACTACGGCTCGGGGGCTGCCCATTTCCCGGGCAGGCTCCCAAGCCTTCTGCGTCAACCGGTCAGGTCGTCAGCCGACAAATCGCGCGAGCCGCGCGGACAGATGCGGAATCAGTCCGCCGTCGGCGTCCACCCGCTCTTCGACGTAGGCCAAATCGCCACCCTCGACGATGCCGTAGAGCCGCTTGGCTCCGCCGACCAGTACGCCGGACCGGCTGCGAGCCAACGCGTCGGTGGCCAGCTCCCACGATGACTGGCTGAGCGGGCGCCCGTAGAACAGCTCGACGTATCCGGCGGAGTGCGCCAACAACAACTCGATGGCATTCGACTCGGTCGGGTCGTCAGGTTCGTTGACGAAGCGCCAGTATCCGGTTTCACGTAAGTCCGGACCTTCGTATTCACCCGCTTCGCTGACCCGCCAGGACCGGGCCTCCCAGTTCAGATAGTCGCCACCGTCATGGGAGACCACGATCTGCTGCCCGTACCGGTAATCGCCATCGGGCCCGCGTCCTTCCCCTTCGCCGCGCCACACGCCGACCAGCGGAAGCAACGCCAGCAGGGCGTCGTTCAGGTTGGCGCCCTCACGCAGGTTGGCGGTGTCCGCAGCAACCGGAAGGTCGTCGAACACCGGGAGGTTGCGGGCCGCCGTCGCCCTCGCGCGTTCGATCGCGGCCGCCACCGCACGATCGCCGGAGCCGGGTATCCGGGCCGCGTCGTCACCGGGGTCGCCGTCATCTGCGGCGTTCTCCTGGGAGGTCACGATTCGTCGGTGATCAGCCGGTACAGCGTGTACAGCGCGAA
>CBAAAS010000086.1:0-1946 GCA_964658855.1 uncultured Mycobacterium sp. | reverse complement strand
TCCTGGGAGGTCACGATTCGTCGGTGATCAGCCGGTACAGCGTGTACAGCGCGAACCAGGAGATGAATACGACGGCCGCGATGAGCAAGATCTCGAAGAACAGAACCACGATGACGAGTCTAATGCGGCGAGCCGGTCAGGAGATCTTGATGTCCACCTCGTGGATGCCCGCGCCCTTCGGCTCGACGATCGCATCGCCGTTGCCCGCGGCCGACAGCGCACGCAGCGTCCACGACCCGGGGGCCGCGAAGAAGCGGAAGTCACCGGTGGCCGATGCGACGACCTCGGCGGTGAACTCGCCCGAGGAGTCCAGCAGTCGCACGAAAGAACCGCCTACGGCCTGACCGGAGCTGTCCACCACGCGGCCGGTGATGACTGTTTCCTTCTCCAGGTCGACGCTGGCCGGCAGAGTCTGCCCTTGCTTTGGCGCAGAGCACATAATCAGCTTCCCAACTCGATCGGGGCCCCAACCAGGGAGCCGTATTCGGTCCAACTGCCGTCGTAGTTCTTGACGTTCTGGTGTCCCAGTAACTCCTGCAAGACGAACCAGGTGTGCGACGAACGTTCCCCGATTCGACAGTAGGCAATCGTTTCCTTCGCCCCATCGAGTCCGGCGTCCGCGTAGATCTTGGTCAGCTCGTCGTCGGATTTGAAGGTGCCGTCGTCGTTGGCCGTCTTGCTCCACGGCACGTTGATCGCGCCCGTGATGTGGCCGGGACGTTGGCTCTGCTCCTGCGGCAGATGGGCCGGCGCCAGGATCTTGCCGGAGAACTCGTCCGGGGAGCGCACGTCGACCAGGTTCTTCTCGTTGATCGCAGCCAATACTTCGTCGCGGAAAGCCCGGATGGAGTTGTCCGCGCTCTTGGCGGTGTAGCTGGTGGCGGGGCGATCTACCTTGTCGGTGGAAAACGCGCGCCCATCGAGCTGCCACTTCTTGCGGCCACCGTCGAGCAGCTTGACGTCCTCGTGGCCGTACAGCTTGAAGTACCAGTACGCGTAGGCGGCGAACCAGTTGTTGTTGCCGCCGTAGAGAACGACCGTGTCCCCGTTGGCGATACCGCGGTCGCTGAGCAGTTTGGAGAACTGCTGGGCGTCGACGAAGTCACGCCGGACCGGGTCCTGCAAATCGGTTCGCCAGTCCAGCTTCACCGCTCCGGCGATGTGGCCGTCGTCGTAGGCGCTGGTGTCTTCGTCGACCTCGACGAAGACGAGGTGATCGGCATCGAGATTGCTCTGGGCCCAGTCTGCGGAGACCAGGACGTCGGAGCGTGCCATAGGGGGGATCCTTTCGATCGCTAGGAGGTGCTGTGGGCCGGCTTCAGGCGTGCCACGAGCGGGTAGAGCTGGCAGCCCAGGCAGATAGCGAAGGCTGCGTTGAGAAACGCGGCGACCAATGCCGCCGCGGTGAGCACGACGCCCAAAAGGGAAGCGCCAGTGGCAAATCCAATCGCCGCCGGGGCCGCGAAGAGCAACCCGACCAGCTGGGCGAACTTCAGCGGGGCGACGGGCTCACGCTCGCGAACCGGGCTCAGTCGCGGCGCGACGAGCTTGGCGAACACCAGGCCATAGGGGTGGCGACGCGGCCCGGCCAGTGCGCCGATCGCAAAGACGACGGACTGCACGCCGAGGATGATCGCGGCGGCCAGTGGGCTGACGCCGGCGACGAGCAGGGTAGTGACCAGTACCGCGGTGGTGATCCAGGCCGCGAAACGCGGTCCCCGGACGTCGACCTGATCGGGGGTCTTGGGGTTCGACATGATGCTGCTCCTGAATTGCTCTATGCACGGCTTTTGTGGCGGCGCGCGCCACGGGGGTTCTGGCTGCTCCGAGCGCGGCGCGAAAAGGCGCGGCTATTCAGCAGCTAAGACAACAGCAACAGCCCGCGACGCGGCACAGATCAACTGCGCGGCGACTGGTGAGCATGAGCTCGACGCGGGCGGACACGT
>CBAAAS010000085.1:0-8459 GCA_964658855.1 uncultured Mycobacterium sp. | reverse complement strand
TTACGCGAACCCGGACGTGGGCGCATGGCGGATGATGTACGCGGCGGCGATTGTGCCCGCGATTCTTGTCGTCATCGGGCGCTTGTACGTCACGGAGAGCCCGCACTGGCTGGTCGCGAAGGGCCGGACCGCAGACGGCGAGAAGGCCACCACCCAACTGCTCAAGCGCACGCCGCAGTATCCCAAGAGTGTGTCCCTGGGACATTTGGCCGACGAGGCCAAGGCCAAAGCCGCCGAAGGTCACGGGTCCTACCTGTCGCTGTTCAAAAAGAGAAACCGTCGCGCGACGATCCTGGCATCGGTGCCGTGGTTCCTACAGGACCTTGGCGTCTACGGCATCGGCATTTTCACACCGACGATTCTGGGCGCCGTGATCGGCAAGGAGTCGAAGTCGCACGCGCTGTCGGACACCATCCACAACGACATCCTGGGCGCCAAGGGTTCGGCGATGATGGACGTGCTGTTCGTCCTGGGCGTGATCGTCGCGATCTTCTTGGTCGACCGGGTAGGGCGGATCAAGTTGCAGATCTGGGGCTTCATCGGCTGCGCGGCAGGCCTGCTGTTGGCCGGCTTGTCCGTCCACCCCGACGGCACCAACAACATGGCGTTGCTGTTCCTCGGCTTCACGCTGTTCTACTTCATGGTCAACTTCGGGCCCAACGCCATGACCTATCTGCTTGCCGGCGAGGTCTTCCCCACAGAGGTGCGGGGCAAGGGTGCAGGTTTCGCCGCGTCTTTCGCCAAGGTCGGCGCGGTGCTGACGGCCTTCCTCTTCCCCATCTTGCTCAAGAGCATCGGCACCACCGCGCTGCTCTGGGGCCTGGTGGTGTGCTTCCTGGCCGGCGCGCTGGTGACCTATTTCTTCCGGATCGAGACCACGGGCGTGAACCTCGAGGACGTCGGAAAGCAAGAGGCGGCCGCCGCTGCCTGAGTAGCCGCCGCCCTTCTGCGATTCCGGCGAGAAAGCCTTCGACGCCTCGAGGTTTGGTCCAGAATCGCGTGATGGACGGTATGCCCCGAGCCCTTGCTGTCGTCGGAGCCGTGCTCGCCGGCGCGATCGCTATGACCGGTGTCGCGGCAGCCGACGGCCCGGTCGAGATCAGGAGCCGATTGGGCGACGCCTGTCTCGACGCTCCGAGCGACGCCTGGCCCACCCACGTTGTCGTCAACCCGTGCAATGGAGCCAACTTTCAGCGCTGGAACGTCACCGGCGACCAGCGGCTCGAAAGTGCGGCCTTCCCCGGGAAATGCCTGAACAGGCCCCAGGACATCGAAGCGATGCATCTGGTGTCGTGCTGGAACAGCCAGCATTGGAGCATCCAGCCCGACGGCCACATCACGGCGGCGCTCGGCGGCTGTCTCACCGTCCTCGGCGGTCCGGATCCCGGCACCGGGGTTGGCAGCCGAACCTGTGGTGGTGGCCCGGAGCAGGGCTGGGACAGCGTTCCCTGACAGCAATTCGCGACCACATGGACGTCTGCGAATTCCCGCTTGAGGCCCTACTATTCGGCTAGCGCAACCAGCGGCGCCCGAGTGCCGCGGTCTTCCAGAGAACAGGAATCCCAACATGAAGGCGAAAATATTGAGGACCGCAGTGGGTGGTGCTGCGGCAGCCTTGGCCGCCGGCGTCATGTGGATCGCACCGTCGGCCTCGGCGGGAAGCGACTTTTGCAATTCGCTTCCCCCCGCGCAAGTTCACGACTGCAGCTGCGGCGCCGACAACGTCCCAGGTACTGACGAATATCAGCAGTGCCTGCATCCGAATGCGGCTGCGCCCGGGCCGGCCAAGTCACCGCCAGCCGCCCCAGCCCCCTAATCCGCGAGGGCACGGACTACCTGTTGGGAATGAGCGGCATCTGCGAATCCGGGGTGGTGCCCGGTGGGCACTGAAACCACTGGAATTGCGGCAGCGGGCAACCGATTCCTTCCGCGACCTGGTTGTCTCTCATCGTGTAGTCGTGGCAGGTATTGGTATCCCACGCTGGGTTGACAGGACCCGGCGCCCAGCCGCCGCCCGGAGTGGGCAGTAGGGCTTTGGGCGGGGGGTCGCCGGGGCACCAGCGAAGCGGGCCGGCCTGCGCGGTACCCGCGCCCACACCCAATCCGGCTGCTGCGACACCGCCTGCCAGCAATGCCGCGGCAAGTATCCGATGGCTGTTCATGGTGGTTGCCTTTCTGTTCGGCACATCTGTCGGGGCTACGGGCACATGAATGCGATCGGCGGGCAGTGTTGTCGGGTGACCGCTTCCGGCGGTGGGGGTGGGTTGTCCCCGTCCCATACGGAAGCCTTTTCGCCGTCGTAAGAATGAACGAGATTGCCCATCCCGTAATTGGTGAAGAAAAACGTGTGGCAGACGTTCCAATCCCAGACCACCTGGCCCGGACCGGTGGGCGGATCTGTTCGTTGCCCCGGGCACCAATGGTGCGGCGCAAACGTGTCGTCCGCGTGAGCGATAGCTGTTGTGTGCCCCAATCCGGAAACCGCCAGACTGCCCGCTAGCAGTGCCCCGGCCGTCATTCTCTTCAGCGTTGGGCTGATGCTCATGGCGGTTACCTTTCGTCGTCGTTGTCGGGCAAAAGCTAACGCCGGCCACTGAATGAATACTCAATGCCGAGGGCGTGCGAGTCATTTCGCTCCGGCCGGTGCCCACCGCTGGCTGTCACCGCTTGCCGCTGTCGCGCGGTAACCTCATTCTCACAGCGCAACCCGTGTGGAATTGAGAGAAGGTGCGATGGCCGCAGACAATAAGGATCGCGAAGCCGAACCGACGACCCGGGACGCCCGCTTCATCAAAACCGCCGTGGAAATCCTTCGCGAGACCGGACGCACCGATTTCACCGTGCAGGAAGTCGTGGCCCGCTCCAAGACATCGCTGCGCGCGTTCTATCAACACTTCAGCAGCAAGGACGAACTGCTGATCGCTCTGCTGGAACGGACGATGGCCCAGTCCACGCATGCTTGGCGCGCCGAGACCGCGGACATGGACAGCACCTCGGCGATCAAGCTGATCATCGACCGCATCAGTGCTGAACCCGAGTCGAGCACGCAGGACAGCCTGAATCGGGCGATGAATCTGTACAACCAGCATCTGGCCGAGACCAGGCCCCGCGACTATGCCCGGATCATCCTCCCGCTGCACGAGTTGATGCGCGACGTCGTTCAGCGCGGCATCAGCGAAGGCATCTTCCGGCCCAACCTCGATGTCGGGCCGGCCGCGGCCATCATCATGCAGACCGTTTTGGGTGCTCTGCGACTGCACTGGTTGGGTGCCGAATTGACCGGTGCGCCAATCGATGCCGCTCACCTCTATGACTTCTGCATTCGTGCGCTCGGCGCCGACGAAAGCGTCCAACCGGAAGCGCCGACGCTGGCGGAGTTGTTCAATCAGATCGGCATGCGGCCGGGCAGCCGCAACGGCGAATTCGCGATGACCATTCCGGTGAGCCCACAGGTGGTCAACACCTCCGGCGCGCTGCAGGGCGGCCTGATCGCGACACTGGTCGACGTGGCCGGCGGGCAGTTCGGCCTGGATTTTCTCCAGGACGGCACCACGATGACGACTGCCGACCTCAACATCCGCTACCTGCGTCCGATCCGGCAGGGCACGGCCTACGCGGTCCCGCGGATGCTGCGCGCGAGTCGGCGGGCGATGGTCATGCAGGTCGACGTCCTCAGCGACGACGACGGCGACGCGGCACTGCTCGCCTCCGCCACGGTGAACTTCGCCATCATCAACGGGGCCACCCCCAAGCTGCCGGAATGGCCGCCCGCCTAACCCTGACCGCAAGAACTTTCGGGCTGTTGCCCAGAGATGGTAACGTCATTACCGCCAAGTGAGAATCGCCTCACCTTCAGAACCCAGCCTTTCAGGAGATCGCCATGCCGTCCCGCGAGCTTTCCTTCCCGGTGTTCGACGCCGACAACCACATGTACGAGCCGCAGGAAGCGCTGACCAAGTACCTCCCGGAGAACCGCAAACGGGCCATCGACTACGTGGAGGTTCGCGGCCGCACCAAAATCGTGGTGCGCGGACACATCAGCGAGTACATCCCGAACCCGACCTTCTCGGTCGTCGCCAAGCCGGGTGCCCAAGAGGATTACTTCCGCAACGGCGCGCAGGGCAAGACCTACCGCGAGATTCTCGGCGAGCCGATGAAGTCGATCCCGGCGTTCCGTGAGCCGGCCGCGCGGCTAGAAAAGATGGATGAACTCGGCATCGATTACGCGCTGATGTTCCCCACCCTGGCCAGCCTGGTCGAAGAGCGCATGAAGGACGACCCGGAGATGACCCACGACGTCATCCACGCGCTCAACGAGTGGATGTATGAGCAGTGGACGTTCAACCACAAGGACCGCATCTTCGCTACCCCGGTGATCACCCTGCCGATCGTCGACCGCGCGCTCGAAGAGCTCGAATGGTGTCTGGAGCGCGGCGCCCGTACCGTGCTGGTCCGCCCGGCGCCGGTGCCCGGTTTCAAGGGCAGCCGCTCATTCGGCCTCGAAGAGTTCGACCCGTTCTGGCAGGCCTGCGTCAAGGCCGGCATTCCGGTGTCGATGCACGCCTCCGACAGTGGCTACTCCGAGTTCGCGAATGTCTGGGAGCCCGGCGACGAGTTCCTGCCGTTCAAGCCGACCGCCTTCCGTAGCTTCGCGATGGGCCATCGCCCGATCCTCGATGCCATGGGCGCGCTGGTGTGCCACGGGGCCTTGTCGCGCAACCCGGACCTGCGGATCCTGTCGATCGAGAACGGCGCCGACTGGGTGCCCGATCTGTTCAAGGGCCTCACGGGCGTCTACAAGAAAATGCCGCAGGCCTTCCTCGAGGACCCGGTGGAGGCGTTCAAGCGCTGCGTCTACATCACCCCCTTCTGGGAGGACCGGTTCACCGAGATCGTCAACATGGTCGGCACCGACCGGGTGCTGTTCGGCTCTGACTGGCCGCACCCCGAGGGCCTGAAGGACCCGATCAGCTTCGTCGACGAGCTCAAGGACTTCGGCGAAGAGGACGTCGCCAAGATCATGGGCGGCAACCTGATGGAACTGATGAAGGTCGGTAAGCCGGTAAACGCCTGATCTCCCGACTCACCGTAATAGGGTCGCCGATATGGAGCGGCGCACTCTGGAAGCGGTTATCTACGAACGCGACCCGCCGATCGCACGGATCATCCTGAACCGGGCCGACAAGGCCAACACCAAAGACGCGACGCTGGTTCAGGAAGTCGACGCCTGCTTGCACGAAGCAGACCGAGACCGCGAGATCAAAGTCGTGATCCTCAAAGCCAACGGCAAAGGCTTCTGCGGCGGGCACGTGGCCCGTTGGGGTCCGGACGAAAACCCCTATCCCGACTTCGGCGACTCATTCGAAGATCTCTACAAGGGCACCGCCGACCTGTTCCTCTGGCCGACGTTGTATCTCTGGGAGTTTCCGAAACCGACCATCTCGCAGATACACGGCTACTGCATGGGCGGCGGAATCTATCTGGGCCTGCTGACCGATTTCTGCGTGGCATCCGAGGACGCGTATTTCCAGATGCCGCTCGCGCAGAGTCTGGGTGAGCCCGGTGGGCACACCATGATCGAGCCGTGGCTGCTAATGAACTGGCATCGCACCATGGACTGGCTGCTGTTGGCGCCGACGCTGACGGCGGCCGATGCGTTGGAGTGGGGGCTGCTCAACAAAGTGGTGCCCCGCGATCAGCTCGAAGACACCGTCGAAGAGATGGCCCGCAAGATCGCGCAGATACCGCTGACCACGACGATGGCGGTCAAGAACAGCGTCAAACGCGCCTACGAGTTGATGGGCATGCGGGTGCACCTGCAGGTCAGCCACATCCTGACCAACATGGTCGGTGCGGCGTCCGATGTTCAAGAACGTCGAGCCCAGCTCATGCAATCCGGTTTGAAGCCAAGGGATTTCATTGGGCGCGACGACGCTGACGGCCAGTCATCCGCACCGCCGGTGTGAAGCTGGCCGCACACTCGATGCCGAACGTGCGGCTGGCCGCACACTCGGCGCAGTGACGGCTCGTAACTATCCGTTAGCGGCTTCGCTCACCCGGCAGGGCTCGCCCTGCCGCGTGCCGCGCGGCGACGTACCCGAACACCATCGAGCTGGCGATGCTCGCACCGGCGCCCGGATAGGTTCGGCCCATCACCGTCGCGGTGTTGTTACCGGTGGCGTAGAGGCCGTCGATCACCTGGTCCTGTTCGTCGAGAACCTGCGCGTACTCGTTCGTGATCACACCGCCGCACGTCCCGACGTCGGCCGGCAGGACCCTGGTCGCGTAGAACGGCGCCCTCTCCAGCGGGCCGACCGCGGCGTTGGGCCGATACCCCGGATCGCCCAGGCAGTCGTTGTAGGCCGATTGTCCACGGCCGAAGTCGGGATCGAGGCCTTTGACCGCGAACTCGTTGAAGCGCTGGATCGTTCGCGCCAATTCGTCGGCAGGAAGCTCGATTTCGCGGGCCAGGTCCTCGATGGTGTCGGCGCGTTTGACCGCACCGGACTCGATCAACTCGGATGGCAGCTGCTGTTTGCGCTTGAGCGGGTTGGCGCTCGTGACGTAGCGCCGCACATATCCGTCGTCGAAGATCATCCAGCAGGGCACCGCCTTATTGGCGTACATCGCCTTGCCGACCTCGACGTAGGAGTTCGACTCGTTGCAGAATCGTCGGCCGGTGAAGTCGACGTAGATGGCACCCGGACGTTGACGTCCCGAGCCCAGCGAAGCGGCGACCGTCCCTCCGTTGGCGATGAAAACCGAAGGCAACCACCATGCTTCGTCGAGCAGGTCGGTCCTGGCGCCCAGTCGCATCGCGGTCTGCAGCACTTCGCCGGTGTCGCCGGCGTTGGCGATCGACCACTTGGCGTCGTTGGGCTGATCGCCGCTGTATTGCTTTCGCATCTCGGCGTTGTGCCCGAAACCACCGGCGGCCAACAGGACTCCCCTACGCGCCTCCACGTTCAACGGTGTGCCGTCGTGGACGATGCGCGCACCCACCACGCGGCCGTCTTCGACGATGAGGTCGGCTAGAGCGGCGTTGGTCCACAGCGGCGGCCGGCCATCGCTCAGGTCGATCAGCGCCTTGAGCATCTGACCGATCAGCGAGGCGCCATTGGTCAGAATCTGCCGCCGGCGCGCCCGACCCGCGGCGGTGCGCAGGAAAACTTTGGTGGCGACTGCGAAAGCCTTTGGTGAACGATTGAAATACTGGACCGAACGGAGCTCGTTGGTCAGCACCGTGTAGCCGTAGTTCTTGGCCAGTGCCGGCTGAACCTTGTCGTGCCAGTCCCCCAACTCAGCGGCGTCGAACGGAATACCCTCGACCGCGCGGCCGGCGGCATTGCCGCCCTTGTGATTCGGGTAGTAGTCGCTCCAGCCGGCGCAGCGGATCAGCTTGACTCCCCGGCGGATCAGGAAGTTGATCATCTCGTAGCCGGCGGTCAAAAACATCTCGCGGCGCTCACGCGACGACGGTGCGCCGACGTCGCCCACCACGTCGGCGAGGTAGGCCAGCCCGTCCTCGTGCGAGTCGGCGATGCCGTCGGCCCGCATCAGCGGATTGTTGGGCAGCCACACGATGCCGCCCGACAAACCCGTCGAACCACCCACCAGCGCTTGCTTTTCCACGATCAGCGGCTCGAGTCCACTGTCGAGTGCGGCCAGGCCGGCGACCATGCCGCCACCGCCGCTGCCCGCGATGACCAGGTCGACGGAACGGTCCCAGTGCGTGGTGGTCATTTCGCCTCCGAGGAGAAGCCGAGATCGACGATCGGTACGTCGATCGTGGTGTTGGTCTTCTGGATCGCGGGGATCAGCGCCTCATAGGGCAGCCCGGCGAGGAAGCCGTCGACGACCCGTTCGAAGTTCGAAATCAGCCCTTCGATCTTGCCCGACAGCCGCATGTAGTCAAACCCCTTGGAATGCAATCCTTTTTGCTGCCGCGGCAAGTTGGAGAAGTCTTGAGCCGGGATCGGCGGCCAGCGCGGGTCATCCGGCGCCATCGGCTCCGGCGGGGTCGGCTTGCCGGTGGAGTGGTCGTCAGGCATCCGGGTCAGCGACCAGATCTCGAACAGGGTCTCCTCCGGCCCGAGCGGGCGGATCCGGTACGAGGAGGCGCTGCTGTACGTGGGCAGGATGAAGTGGTGCGGGAAGGCGAAGTTGATCGCCTCGGTGATCCCGCGGCGGATCAGATCGTTCAAATCGGGCATCGTGCTCCCGCGGGCCCGATGCCACTTCACCACCGCATCGTTGAGCGCGCTGCGCCAGCCCGCCATCGCCTCCGCAGGATCCGATGGCAGCTGAAGAGTTTGCATGCCTTCAGCGATGCGGATGTCGTTCTCATGGGTCATACCCCCCATGCCATCGCCCAGCGTGCGCATGAAATAGAGACTGCTGGCAACCACGGGGTGCACCGCTTCGGACGGGCTGTCGTTTCGCGCCGAGGGCAACAACTG
>CBAAAS010000084.1:0-8463 GCA_964658855.1 uncultured Mycobacterium sp. | reverse complement strand
GCAGCGAAGAATCGCGTGCCCGCGAGCGTACCCCAGCCAGCTGTTTGTCGAGGTTGCTTACGAGTCGCTGAGCTGCAACAACTCCACAACAATGTCGATTCCTGCACAGGTTTCACACAGGTGTGACGAGAACCCTGAACAAAGGGTTGGCGACGGCGCCGGATTCGGTGGCAGGATTGCGGATATGTGTCGGCCTCGCGCCGGCAGCTGTCTGCGGGCGAAGCGCCCGCGGCAAGCTATGAGGAGTGTCAATGAGTCCACTGACTGCGAGTACTACGACGGCACGCCGTCGACTGCTGGCTGCGCTGACTGCGACCGGGCTGGGCGGTGCTACGGCGGTGGTGCTGCTGTCCGCGCCAGCGGCGGTCGGTGCATCGGATCCGTGTGCCGCCAGCGAGATGGCGCGCACGATCAGCAACGTGGCCAGGTCCGCCGGTGACTACCTCGATGGGCACCCCGAGACGAATCTGGCAATGACCTCCGCCATGCTGCAGCCGCCGGGTCCGACATCGGTCAGCTTGCTGGAGTCCTATTTCGACGCCAACCCGAAGGCGGCCAGCGATATCCAAACCATCGCGTCGCCGCTCGCCGGACTGTCCAGCCGGTGCAAGATGACGCTGAGTCTTCCGCAGGTGCTCGGATTCATGCAGTCGCCGCAGGGCGCTACGCCGGGCAGTACGCCCGGCACGGTGCCCGGTCTTATGCCGACCGGCGTGATCTCCGGGGCTCAGCACACCGTTCCGGGCGGCACGGCCGCCGCGCCCGGCGCCGCCGCAACCATGCCGGGCATCAGCGCCGTCAAATAGGGCGCCCGTCAAGTAGTCCGATCGTCGTCGGACGCCTGCGACGGGCCCTGCAGGGCTTCCTCGGGTGCCTCGATGGCCTCACGGCAGGGTGCCGACTCGGTCTCGGTGTCATCCGGGTCGAGATGGTCCTCGGTACGGAACATGAAGAAGAACACCACCCAGCCGATCGCCGCGAGCATCAGCCAGCTGATCAGCCGGTAGATCAGCATCGTCGAGACGGCATTCGGCAGTGACATGCCGCTGGATACCAGGCCCGGCACCAGCACCGCCTCGACCACCAACAGGCCGCCGGGCATCAACGGAATCGTCCCGACCGCGCGGGCCGCGGCGCACGCAACCGTCAGCCCGCCGAGTGATGCGTGCGCGCCGGCGGCGTAGGCAGCGAACGCCAGGCATGCGACATCGGCGAACCGGTTGACCACCGACCAGCTGAAGGCCGCCGCCAGATCACGGCGGCTCAGGCTGACCGATTCCAGTTGGCACAACATCTCGCGCCACTTGGCCAGGCCGACATCGGCCGGCCGCCCGCGTAACGAGTTGAACCGCGCCAACACCCGGCAGCCGATACCCTCGATCAGCTCCGGCCGGGAGGCCACCGCCTGCGCCAGCAGCAGCAGCGCGACGAAGCCGCCCAAGGTGAACAGCAACGAGAAAGGGTTGTTCTTGGCGCCGAGGACGAACGCCCCGCCGAGGCCGAGCAGAGCCAGTCCGACGGCCTGCAACACTCCCGACATCACCAGCTGCCAGGACGCCACCAACGTCGGGGCACCCCAAAGTCGTTGCTGGCGAAGCAGAAACGTCGCGGCGATCACCGGACCGCCGGGCAGCGTGGTGCTCAGCGAGTTGGCCGCGTAATAGGCCGCCTCGGATCGCAGCCCTTGCACCCGCACCCCGGCTGAGGCCAGCAGCGTCCGCTGTACCTCGGCGAAACTGTGCATCAGCAACACGGCAGCCAGCGCGGAGGCCAGCAGCCACCACCACTTCGCCCAGTAGAGGCTCCGGGCGGCTTTGGCCAGCTGATCCCATGCCAGCGCCACCTCGACGGCCAACACGATCGCGACGACCGCCAGGGCGGCCCACCTCAGCCACCGGTATCTGCCGTGGACATGCTCTGGGACCTGACCGTTGACGTTGCCGGCCGGTGCGTCGTGCGACACGGGCTTAGCGTAACTCCGCAGGTCGTGCCCGGATCGCTGCGCGACGCCGGTGTCCGCACATAGTGTTGGCGCTATGCCATCGAAGGCCGCGTCCGATTACGCCGAATCGGTAGAACCGATAGTTCGCAAGACCGCAGCCTGGGCCTGGCGGTTGCTGGTGATCCTGACCGCCGTCGTGGCACTGCTTTTGGTCGTGAAGCGGCTGGAAGTGATCGTCGTCCCGCTGCTGCTCGCCTTGATGCTGAGCGCATTGCTGGTCCCCATCGTGGACTGGCTGGACAAGCGGGGTGCACCCCGCGGCGGCGCCGTCGCGCTGGTGTTGCTGGCCGGCTTCGCGATCCTCGGCGGAATCATGACCTTCGTCGTCAGCCAATTCATCGTCGGCCTACCGGATTTGGTGAAACAGGTCACCCGCAGCATCGACTCCGCAAAGAGGTGGCTGATCGAGGGCCCACTGCATCTGAGCCGCCAGCAGATCGACCACGCCGGCGATTCGGCGATCCAGGCGCTGCAGAATAATCAGGAGAAGTTGACCAGCGGCGCCCTGTCGACCGCCGCCACCATCACCGAAATCATCACCGCGGCATTGATGATGCTGTTCACGCTGATCTTCTTCCTATACGGCGGACGCAACATCTGGAGCTACGTCACCAAGATCGTCCCGACCCATGTCCGCGAGCGGGTACAAGCGGCGGGTGGCGCCGGATTCCACTCGCTGACCGGCTATGTGCGGGCCACCTTCCTGGTGGCGTTGGTCGACGCGCTGGGCATCGGCACCGGCTTGGCGGTCATGAGTGTGCCGTTGGCGCTGCCGCTGGCCTCGCTGGTGTTCCTGGGCGCTTTCATTCCGCTGGTCGGTGCTGTCCTCAGCGGCTTCCTCGCCGTCATCGTGGCGCTGCTGGCCAAAGGCTTTGTCTACGCGCTGATTACCCTCGGGCTACTCGTCGCGGTGAACCAGCTCGAGGCCCACATCCTGCAACCGCTGGTGATGGGCCGGGCGGTATCGATCCATCCGCTGGCCATCGTGGTGGCGATCTCCACCGGCGGCGTGCTCGCCGGGATTGTCGGTGCGCTGTTGTCCGTTCCGACCGTCGCGTTCTTGAACAACGCGTTCAAGGTGCTGCTGGCCGAGGACCCGGACGAGGCGGCAGCCGAAACCGAGGACGAAAACGCAACGGTCATGCAGGCCGATCCGGACCACGTGGGATCCAAAAGCTAAGAACGCGAAGCGAATTCGCGGCTAGATCCGGCCCTCACGGCGTAGCAGGTCCTGGGCGCTGAGCCCACCCCCGCGGCGTGGACGCGGCTTGTCGCCATGCGCGTTCAACTTCTCCGTGGCGGTGTCGGAATCCTTGTCCTCCCGCGGTGCGGTCGGGATCGCGGTGGTGGCGTCTTCGGGTTCGGTGGGCGGCTGACCCGACGGCTTGTCCCGCGGCGGGATCTGCAGCGCCCGGGTTTCGTCGGCGGACGGCTGCGGCGCCTTGGGAGCGGCGCCACGCGGCTCGCCGGTCTTGCCGCCGCGCAGGTCGCTGAGCCAGGACTCGATTTCGCGGTCATCGCCGCGCGGCGGTTGCGGGGGAGCGGGCGGTGCCGGCGGGCGAACCGGTGCCGGGGCGGCCGTCGGGCTCGGCTGGGCCGAGAAGCGGGTCGTGGGCGCCTCTTTGGGCTCGGACCGTCCCGGTGCCGACATCCGGGTGGTGCCGGCGGCCGATGGCGCTTCTGGTGCCGGCGGCCGACTGTCCGGTCGCGGTGCGGTGGGGGCTGCCGGTGGCCGGGTCGGCCGCGAGCCACCTTCGGGGCTGGGATGCGTGGGGTCGTGCGGCGGACGTGGTGGCGGCGCGATCGGCGGGCGGGTGGTGGTGGCAGGCCGGCCGGACCGGGTCCGCGCCGACGCGACCTTGCGCTCGTCGGGCAGGTGAATCTCGCCGAGGCCCAGGCGGTTCTGTAGGCGCTTCATCCAATGCGGAGCCCACCAGCAGTCGTCGCCGAGCAACTTCATCACCGACGGCACCAGGAACATCCGGACCACGGTCGCGTCCAGCAGCAGCGCCGCCATCAGGCCGAACGCCAGATATTTCATCATCACCAGGTCGGAGAACACGAACGACCCCGCCACCATCGCCAAGACCAGCGCAGCGGCAGTGATCAAGCGTCCGGTCGTCGCCGTACCGATCCGGATGGCCTCTGCCGTCGACATGCCGCGGGCTCGGGCCTCGACCATGCGCGAGACCAGGAAGACCTCGTAGTCGGTGGCCAGGCCGAAACCGACCGCGATGACCAACGCGATCAGCACGACCATCAGCGGTGTCGGCGTGAAATTCAGCAGCTTGGAAAAGTGCCCGTCGACGAAGATCCAGGTCAGGATGCCCAGCGTGGAGCCCAGCGTCAGCGCGCTCATCACGGCGGCCTTGATCGGCAGCACCACCGATCCGAACGCCAGGAACATCAACAGCATCGTCGTGGACAGGAGCACCACCAGCATCAGCGGTGCTTTGTCGAACAGGCTGTGGATGCTGTCTTGCTCGAGCGCCGGGACGCCGCCGACCAGGACGGTCAAACCCCTCGGTGGCGTCATGGATCGCAGCTCATTGAGCTTCTTTGCTGCGTCGCTGGCGTTCGAGAGACCGTTCTGGATCACCCGCACCGAGTCGTTTTTGGGGTGGCTGCCATTCGGTCCCGAGACGCACGGGTTGCCCTCGATGGTCGGGCAGGCCCGCTCCTGCCAGGTGGTGTCGGTGAATCCGCTGATCGAGGCGGCGGCGTTGCGAACCTCGGCGACCTGCTGATCGGTGACTTTGCTGTGGTTGTCGCTCTCGATCACCAGTGTCAGCTGGTTCGTGCGATAGCCGGGGAAGAGTTTGTCGAAATTCTCCTGCGATTCTCGCACCGAGTTGTTCGGCGGCAGATACTTCTCGCTCATGCCACCGAAGGAGAGGTTGTGCAGCGGGATGACCAGCGCGATCATCCCGATCACGATCGGAATGGCAAAGATCAGCGGCCGCTTCATCACGACGTTGACCAGCTTGCCCCAGAACCCGGCCTCGACCTCTT
This sequence comes from uncultured Mycobacterium sp., assembly GCA_964658855.1. Taxonomy (GTDB): domain Bacteria; phylum Actinomycetota; class Actinomycetes; order Mycobacteriales; family Mycobacteriaceae; genus Mycobacterium. Next base: position 3,449 of record CBAAAS010000084.1, on the reverse strand, counting down.
CGCGGGTCTTGGTCTTCTGCAGCCGATCCGCCAGCCAGTTCAGGTAGACACGCGACGGCGTCCAAGTGGCCAGGAACGGGATCCGGAAGAGGGTGCGCACGCCGAGCGCATCGACGTTGCTACCAAGGATCGACAGGATGGCCGGCAGCAGCGTGATCGACAGGACTGCGGCCAGCGACACCGAGATGATCACCGCGTAGGTCAGCGATTTCACGAAGCCCTGCGGCAACAAGAAGAGGCTGGCCGCCGACACGGCGATCAGGACCGCGGAGAACACCACCGTGCGACCGGCCGTCATCACCGTGCGCCGCACCGCGGCCTCGGTGTCGTAGCCCTCGGCGATCTCCTCTCGGAAACGGCTCACCACGAACAGCCCGTAGTCGATGGCGATACCGAACCCCATCATCGACACGACCGGCTGGGCGAAGAAACTCAGCGGACCGAACATGGTGATGAGTCGCAGGATGCCCAGCGAGCCGGCGATACTCAGACCGCCCACGATTGCCGGCAGCGAGGCCGCTATGACCCCGCCGAAAACCAGGAACAGCACGACCGCCACCAGCGGCAGTGCCAGTACTTCCATGCGCTTCTGGTCGGTGGCGATGGTGCCGGTCAGCGCGTTGGCGATGGGCTCCAGCCCAGCAAGCTGGACTTTGCCGTCGTTCAGCTTCTGCAGATCCGGTTCGATGTCTTTGTAGTTGGTCAGGATGGTGTCGTCGTCATCGCCCTTGAGCGGGATGCTGACGAACGTGTGCTTGCCGTCCTCGCTGGCCATTCCCTTGATGATGGGGTCGGTGCTGGTTGGCGCCGCGAGCCAGCCGGCCCAGCCGACCACCTGGTCGGGGTGGTCTTTCTTGAAGGCGTTGAGTTCGTCGACGGTCTTTTTCTGCCACGCCGGATCGTTGATCGACTTGGGCGCGGCGAAGGTCGCCACGATGTGGCTGGTGCGGTCACGTCCGTAGGTCTTGTCGCCGAGCACCGACGCCTTGACCGACTGGCTGCCTTCGTCGTAGAAACCGCTCTGCGTGACGTGCTTGCCCAGACTGATCCCGAAGACGCCGCCGAGCAGGCTCAGCGCCACCGTCACTCCGATCACGATGAATCGGTAGCGATATACAGTTCGACCCCACCAGGCGAACACGTAAGCTCCTTTACTGGATCTGCAACGACCCGCGCATTGGTTTGAAGTTGTCAGACACGCGAGGTCAGCAACGAGGACAGCGGCCGGAACGGTTGCAGCCACGCCCCCTTGTCAGGCAGCGAATCTAGGCCGATTCGCGGTAGAGGCTCCCGGAAGACACCCGCGATGTCCTCCAGGTCGACAAACTCCAAGGTATCCGACGCTAGCGCCCAACTCGCATGTTCGCGAAATCCCAGCACCTGCACGGGTACCCCGCTGCGAGAGATTTCCTCCAGCGGCAGGCGGAATGCCTGACCGTCGGCGGAGGCGACCACCAGGGCCGCCAATCCCTCCCGTGAGCGCTGCGCGATGTGCTCGAGCATGTCGCTGTCGACGTCGCTGTCCTCGTCGAGCTTCGGTTTGGCGAACACCGCAAACCCGACATTGCGCAGCGCGTCTACCCACGGCCGGACCACATCGGCGCTGCCTGCGGCGATGTTGGTGAACACGGTCGCCTCGGGTTCAGCTGCGACGACGTCGTGGTTGGTCGATACGTCAGCGGTGCGACCCAGCAACCAGCGCCCGAGCGCGTCGAAGCGGGGGCGCTCCAAGCCGGTAGGCCGGCGGCCCAGGATCGATCCGAGGCCCATGTCGAGGTTCGGCGCATCCCACACCAGCAGTACCCGCCGCGGTGTCGATCCTGATTCGGCCGGCGGGTCGCCGGGCGGCGCCACCGGGGCGTTGGTCGTTTCGTCGGTGAGACTCATCGTGACCGTCTTTCCCAAAGGAATTCGGTGACGGCGCTGCCGGCGTCGTGCGCCTTGCCCTCGTATTTGGTGGCCGGGCGGGCGGTGGAGACCGGAGTTAGTGCTCCGGGGTCCAGCCTGCTCAGCAGCGGTTCGGCGTCGCCTACCTCGGCGATCTGCTCGGCGTAGCCCGCGTGATCGGTCGCGGCGTGCAACACCCCGCCGGGCCGCAGGCGGTCGGCGATCATCGCCACGTTGGCGGGTTGTAGCAGTCGACGTTTGTGATGACGGGCCTTGGGCCACGGGTCGGGGAAGAACACCCGCACCCCGTTGAGCGAGCCGGGAGCCAGCAGCAGGTCGAGCACGTCGACGGCGTCGCCGCGGATCAGCCGGATATTGGTGACGTGCTCCCGGTCGATGCCCGAGAGCAGCTGCGCCAGCCCACGCCGGTAGACCTCGACGGCGATGACGTCGACATCCGGCTCCGACTTGGCCATTGCCAGCGTGGAAGTGCCTGTGCCGCAACCGATTTCAAGGACCAGCGGAGCGTCCCGGCCAAACCAGGCCTGGGTGTCCAACGGTTCCGCCGGACCTTGCGAGTCGTCTCCCGACACCGCGATGGTGCCGAGTTCAGGCCACAGCCGTTCCCACGTCCGCTGCTGCGCGGCCGACAGTTGTGAGCGCCGGGTGCGAAAACTGGTGGTCCGACGGTATTCGGCGACCTCACGTTCCGCAGGCAGGGCGGTATCAGGCGTCGGCGGTGTGGCCGCGTCCACCCAGGGCTGCGCGCGCATCCGTTCATCGTCGCCCATGAACCCATCATGTCGCCCCCCGCGGGGCAGATTGATACCCAACAGTTGCCTTTGCCTGGTATCGGGTGACTCGCTTCCCGGCGGTGTAAATGTCACCATTCGACCGAAAACCCCGTGGTCCTACGTCGCGATCGGCAGTTACTCGGCCACAATGAGGGGCTAGCAGCACCTGCAAGGCGACCTGAGCGGATAGGGGCATCCGAATTTTCGTCGAAGAGCTGGAGCGGTTTGCGGACGCGGTCTCCGACCCGCGCTGCGCCGCGATCGCGAAGCGGCTCGCCACCCCGTTACGGGTGGCCGTCAGCGGACGCCGTGGCGTCGGCCGCAGCACCGTCGCGCACGCGCTTGCGTATTCCGGCCTGGCAGTGACGCCCCTTGTCGACGCCGACGTGAACGTCCTCGTGCTGGCCGATGCGGTCAAACCCGAGGATCGCGCCGCCATCGAGGCGGACCGGCGGCCGGTGCTGGCGGTATTGAACAAGGCCGACCTGGTCGCGACCACCGCACCCGGTCGTCACCCCGACGGCCCGACCGCCGCGGCCAGAAGCCGGTGCGCGCAGCTGTCAGCACGTGCCGGGTTACCCGTCGAGCCGATGATCGGCATCCTCGCCGGCGCTGTGCTGGACGACGCTTCGTGGCGCGGGCTTCAGGCGCTGGCCGGCGGGCACTGCGTCGACGCCGCTGTCCGCGGCCGATTGATGGTCACCCTCGACGCGTTCGGTATCCGGCAGGCGATCGCCGCGATCCGGCGCGGAGCCACCCGCAGCGGCG
>CBAAAS010000083.1:0-8503 GCA_964658855.1 uncultured Mycobacterium sp. | reverse complement strand
TGATGGCGGAGACGCCGTCGGCGTCGTCGCTGAGCGGATGCCGGGTCAGGTACTCGTAGAGGTTCGGGTGCTCGATGCGCCACCGCACATGCATCGACACGGTGCTTCTGACCACCTGCATCGGGCTTACCGGCCCGTCCCAGACCAGGGTTTGCTTGGCGGTGAGCATGTCGCTGGCGCGCCGGGCGACGCTGTGGTGCAGGTCGGCGGCACCGTCGAAGTACCGGTAGAGCTTCGTGCGGGTCACGCCGACGTGATCGGCGACCTGCTCGATCGACGCGTGCGGACCGTACTGGACGATCGCCTCCAGTGCGGCCTCGACGAACTCGGCCCGGCGCTTGTCCCGTTGACCCGACCAGCGCGCGGTGCGCCCGTCAACGGACTGGGATGCGGCCTTTTTAGGCGGCGCGCCAGAAGTCACGCTTTACATGGTACGGATTGTCCCGCTAATCTCACACCCGGTACATCGAGTACCAGATATGTTCGAAATATCGGAAGCTCTATCCAAGGGGTCGGATGAACCGCATCGTCCCGCTGGTCGTGATCGACGATCAGCCGATTGTTCACACCGGTGTCCGGTGCTGGGTCGCCGAGGCGTCCGTCTTGACCGGCGCCGTGCACGCCTATCGCTCGGTCCCAGAGTTCCTCACGCAGCATCAGCGGAACTCGAGCGCGACGGAAGTGATCATCTACGACCCTGAGCGTGGCGAGCTACGGCCCGATTACGCCGGGCTGCAACAGCTGTGCAAACTCAATCATCGGGTGGTGGCGTACTCGCGCATCGCGTCCGCCGAAATCATCCTGAGCTGTCTGGACGCCGGCGCGACCAACTACATCGTGAAGTCCGAATCGCCGCAGCACCTCATCGAGGCGATCACGGCCGCTCAACTCGGCACGGAGTCTCGCGGACCGCTCGCCGCGGCGGCCGAGCAGGCGGCTCAGCAGTATGGGCGCCCGGACCTGACCGCGCAAGAACGGCGGGTCCTCATCGAATGGTTGCTCACCGACAACAAAGATTCGGTCAGCAAGAAACTGCACATCGCGCCGAGCACCGTCAGGACCCACCTGCAGCGAATTCGGCGGCGCTACAGCGAGATCGACCGCCCGGCGCCCTCGAAGGCGGCGTTGTTCGCCCGGGCCATCCAAGACGGTCTGATCGGCACTCACGACGTGTGAGACGGCCCTGCCATCACCGGATGTGTTGCCGCCCAGTCGGTGGACACCTTCCGATGTTGGATTCGCCAGGTGTCGCCGTCGGGCACAACGGTGTCGCGGTAGCGGCCGAGGTGGTCGAGGCCGATATGCGTGATGACGGTGAAGTAACTCGACACCAGAGCCCGCTCCTGCGTCACCTCGTGGAAAATCAGGTTGGCGACGTTGTGCCGGACGATCGGCTTGACGTCAGCGGTGAGCGCGACGCTGCCGGTGACGCCACCGAGGAACGCCACGATCTCAGATCGGCCGCGCAGCGGTTCGAGCCCGCGGATCTCCAGAACGCCGTCGGCGCAGAAGGTGTCGGCAAGGTCGTCGATGCGACCGGAATCGCCGGACCAGTTGTACTGTGCAAGCGTGTCCCGAATGTGTTCGCGGGCAGCGAGTTCCCACACCTCCATGGCTGTCAACTCCTATTGCGAATCAGACATGTTGGGCGGTGCGCTGCTGCAGGAACGTCAACGCCTCCGGCGGAAAGAGTTCCAGCGGAAGCGATGTCGTCCGCACCCCGTAGCGGGTCGGAATGAGGACTGATGGTCCGGCGACCTTCGGTGGCTTGAGTGCCGCGTAGTCGATGACCAGCGTGCTGATCGGGGTGACGATCAACAGCTCGTTGGCCCCGAACCCGGTCGCCCACACCGATCCCGCCGACATGATCGCCTCTTGGGACTTGCCTCGGCGCCACAACAGGATGACGAACAAGACCATAGACACGATCGCGACGACCAGCCAGGTGACGTTGTGCGACGGATCGAGGACCGCCGAAATCGTCAGCAACGCCAGGCAGAGCCCCCACACGATCCCGAGGCGAAGGCCGCTGGTTCGGATCAGCGTGGTGCGATACAACCGGCGGCCGTCCCCGGGACCGGCGACCCAAACGTGATGGACCGGTGGAAGCGGACGTTGCGGTACTGGTGGATGACCCACTGACCCTCCTAACGTGCGTGCGGTCTCGCCGCGTGCCAGAAACCCTATCCGGGTGCCAACATCGACGGACCGCGCTCACCGGCCTTCACCATCACGCGACGGACGCCCACTGTTTGTTTGCTGGTCACCGCGGGGCGGGCTACATCTGCGAACCTTGACTCGACGTACCGCGCTCGATACATAGAGGTAAGGCCGCCATGACAGAACACTTACGTGCCTACAACAGTCTGTGGCAGGTCCGCAGCGACTCATGGTGCCGGCTGGAGGAAGCCGCCGACCGGCTGACGCGCCCGGACACCGCAGGAAAGCTGAAAGAGAAATGCGTGGCGTCCTGCCAGGAGCTGCTGGGCCGGTTGAGCACACTGGAACCCTACTGGGCTTACCCGGGCTCGCCGCAATTCGCCCGCGTGCAAAGGCTTTTCACCGCTGGCAGCTACGACAAGTTCTCCCAAGTGGTTGCGCAGATCAACCGGGCGCTGACCCAGGAGTCGTACCGCACCGGCGATGTCGAGAACGCCGGCGCCGATGAACTGGACATGTTCCCGGCCGACCCGCGGCAACTCGAAGGTCAGACCGAGGGGGAGCGCGAACGGCCGTACTTCGAGGTGCTCGTCGTCGAGAAGATGACCGACGCCCAGGAACGTGCGTTGCGCAACGAGGTTCGCAAGTGGCGTCGCCCGGACGACGAATTCGTCTACGAACTCGTCGTGGTGGCCAGCGGTGACGAGGCGCTGATCGCCGCGCGGCTCAACGTTAACCTGCAGGCGGTGGTGATCCGGCGGAGGTTCTCTGCGAAATCGACCCGGGATCTGTCATCGCTGTCGGAGTTCGTCGACGACGGGGTGTCGCATGAGTTGGCCGATCACTATTCGCCCGAGGAGCGCGCCCAGATTCTGGCGACGTCACTGGGCAAGCTGCGTCCCGAACTCGACCTGTATTTGATGACCGAGATCGACGTGGAGGACATCGCCGGCCGGCTGGGCCAGTACTTCCGCCGGGTGTTCCACGCCCGAGAGGGCATGCTCGAGCTTCATCTGTCGATCCTGCACGGCGTGGCCGCGCGCTACCGCACACCCTTCTTCAGCGCGCTCAAGCAGTACAGCCACCGGCCAACCGGTGTCTTTCACGCATTGCCGATCTCGCAGGGCAAGTCGATTGTCAACTCGCACTGGATCAAAGACATGGTCAGCTTCTACGGCCTGGAAGTCTTCATGGCCGAAACCTCGGCGACGTGCGGTGGTCTGGACTCGTTGCTGGAGCCGACCGGACCGCTTCGTGAGTCCCAACAGCTCGCGTCGAAAGCCTATGGCTCACGGCACACCTACTTCGTCACCAACGGAACGTCGACCGCGAACAAGATCATCACCCAGGCGGTGGTGGCTCCCGGCGACATCGTGCTGCTCGACCGTAACTGCCACCAGTCACATCACTACGGGATGATGATGGCCGGCGCGAATGTCGTTTATCTCGAGGCCTATCCGCTGAACGACTACTCGATGTACGGCGCGGTGCCACTGCGTGAGATCAAGTCAAAGCTGTTGGCGCTCAAGCGTGCCGGCAAGCTCGACCGCGTCAAGATGATGTCGCTGACGAACTGCACCTTCGACGGGATCGTCTACGACGTCGAGCGCGTCATGGAAGAGTGCCTCGCGATCAAGCCCGACCTGGTGTTCCTCTGGGACGAGGCCTGGTTCGCCTTCGCCCGGTTCCACCCGGTGTATCGCACCCGCACCGCGATGGCCTCAGCGGCGGCGGTGCGCGAACGGCTGCAGAGCCCGGAATACAAGGCGCAGTACGAGAAGTATCTGACCGACCAGAACGCCGAAAAGCCAAGCGACGAAGACCTTCTGAACCGTCGCCTACTGCCCGACCCGGCGCGGGCACGGGTGCGGGTGTACGCCTCGCAGTCGACCCACAAGACGCTGACCGCGCTGCGGCAGGGATCGATGATTCACGTCTACGATCAGGACTTCGACCAGAAGGTCGCGGTGCCGTTCCACGAGGCGTACATGGCGCACACCTCGACCTCGCCCAACTACCAGATCCTCGCGTCGCTGGACCTGGGTCGTCGTCAGGTGGCCCTGGAGGGCGCCGAGTTGGTGCAGCGGCAGATCGAGAACGCCATGCAGCTGCGCGATGCGATCGACAACCACCCGCTGCTGAGCAAGTACATGAATTGCCTTGGCACGTCGCATCTCATCCCGGACCAGTTCCGCCCGACGGCGATCGACCAACCGCTGCGCTCGGGTCTGCGCAACATGATGGCGGCCTGGCACGAGGACGAGTTCGTGCTCGACCCGTCGCGAATCACGTTGTCCATCGGGCGCACCGGCTACGACGGCGACACGTTCAAGCGCGAACAGCTGATGGATCGTTACGGCATCCAGATCAACAAGACCTCGCGCAACAGTGTGTTGTTCAGACGAACATCGGCACCACGCGTAGCTCGGTCGCGTTCCTGGTCGAGGTGTTGGTCAGCATCGCCGCCGAGCTCGATGAGTCGATCTCCGAGATGAGCCTGGGTGAACGCGAACACTTCGAGCGGGCGGTGTACGGGCTGACCGACCGTCCAGTGCCGCTGTGCAATTTCAGCGGATTCCACCCGGCGTTCCGGGACCACAGCGGCACCGAGCCGACACCCGAAGGCGATGTCCGTAAAGCGTTCTACCTGTCCTACGACGACACGAACTGCGAATACCTGATGGGGGAGCAGATCGACGAAAAGCTGGATGCCGGAATCGATGTGGTGTCGGCAACGTATGTGACGCCCTACCCCCCGGGCTTCCCGGTGCTGGTGCCCGGCCAGGTGGTCAGCCGCGAGATCCTGCAGTTCATGCGCGACCTGGACACCAAGGAGATTCACGGTTACGAGCCGAACTTCGGCTACCGGGTGTACACCGAGAAGGCGATCGAGATGGTCGGCGCCGCAGCGGGTTTGCCGTCCAATGGTCACCACGACACGACGGAGAGCGCGAAGACATCGAAGAAGAAGCCAGCCAAGCGCAGTGGAAATGGCCACGATTCGTCGCTTCCCGAGGTCGGGCAGGACGAGCTGCTCGGCGAGCGGCAGCCCGGCGACGCGGTGACCGCCGACTAGCCCTGGAACGGCTCGCCGTCGAATCGCTCCCGGGTGGCGAGCTCGTCGACGCTTGCCCGCTTGAGCTTTGTCAGCTGCTTGCGCGGCTTGCCCAACGGCAGCACGGCCGCGAGTGCATAGGAGTCGGGTATTCCCAGCAATTCTCGGACCCGGGGCTCCTCAGGAACCGCCATGGTTGTGAGGGTGCCTCCGAAGCCTTCGTTGCGTGCGGCCAGCAGGATGTTCCACGCCAACGGGTAGATCGACGCACCGCTGATCACCCCGATCCGGTCGAGGTTTTGGTCCATCGCGGCGACAACCTCCAAGTTGACGCAAACCGCAAGCACCACAGCGGCGTTGACAACCGGAGCGGTGAATTGGGCCGGCACGTCGGTGGCCGCGATCTCTTCGGCTGTCGGCCCCGGCGCATGCAGTGGATTCCAGGGGCTTTCGCCGTTGACCAACTGAGCCGTATACCGTCGGGCGCCGGTCTTCGTCAGCTCAGCCAGCGCCTCCCGGGTTGGTCGGTCGCGAATCACGATCACCCGCGCGCCCTGGCGGTTGCCGCCGCTGGGTGCGAATCGCGCGTTGTCGAGGATACGTTCCAGCACGTCGTCGGGCAGGGGGTCGTCGGTAAATTCCCGTGCTGCGGCGGTGGTGCGCATGACGTCATAGAGGTCCACCCACCCATACTGCATCTACAGTCCATAGCGTGAGCACTCGCGTAGACGCCCGGCGGCGTGACGTCGCATTCAGCGTTTTGGGCGGTCCCACGACCGTCATCGATCTCGGCGGCCGACGGATCCTGATCGATCCGACGTTTGATGAGCCCGGCCCACACGATTACCTAAAGAAGATCGTCGGGCCGGCGATATCCCCCGACGCGCTCGGGCCGCTCGATGCGGTACTGGTCAGCCACGACAATCACCCGGACAACTTCGACGACACCGGCCGGCGGGTGGCGCTCGCGGCCCCGCTGATCCTGACCAACCCGGGTGCCGCGTCCCGGCTCGGTCCGCAGGCGGTGGGGCTCAAGCCCTTCGAGTCGTACCAGCTTCCCGGTGCCAATCTGCTTACCGTGCAAGCGGTTCCGGCTGTGCACGGCCCCGCTGACGGTCAACGTGACGCCGACGGTCACGTCAACTGCGAGGTCACGGGATTCGTGCTGTCAGGTACGGGCCTGCCCACCGTCTACGTCAGCGGCGACAACGCGTCGATCGCCACGGTCAAGGACATCGCCGAGCGGGTTGGCCCGGTCGATGTGGCGGTGATCTTCGCCGGCGCGGCCAGGGTCCCGGCCAAGGAGCGGGGGCGTCCGCTGACGATGACGGGCCAGCGGGCCGCGGCCGCCGCGGAAGTGCTGGGTGCCCGGCTGGTGATCCCGGCGCACGTCGAGGGCTGGGCGCATTTCAGCGAGGGCGTCGGCGAAGTCGGGGTGGCGTTCGACGAGGCCGGCATTCTCGATCGCCTCGCGGTCTCCCCGTACGGCGAGTGGATCGTGCCACCCTGGCTCAGCGCGTAACCGGAACTCTTGGTCCCACCAGCCTCACGAGCCTCCGCGAGTTGGCATGTGGTGAGTTTCTGTTTTTAGAGCACATGCGATATCACCGACCGAAGTGATATCGCACGTGGTCACGTTTCTGGAAACACTTGTGCCCCTGAGGCAGGTGCGCATGTGACCAGTGTGGCTTGAAAGCTGCTATGCCCGCACTGCCGCGATGGTCCAGGCCGGCAGGATCGGTGCCCGGGTGAGGAAGTGGTCGCCCTGGCCGATGCTGCGCAGCAGCGCCTGGGTGCGCAGGATGCAGCAGCCCATCCGCGCCATCGCGAAAATCTCGTACCAGTCCAGCGCAACCAGCTCGCGCCCGATCATCTCCTCGAAGTGATGGATCACCTGCTCGCGGCTGTCGAATCCCGGCAACTCCGGATCGGCGTCAATCCCGTTGACTTCCAACATTTGTCGACGGGTGGCCAGCCACCACGCGAAATCCGTCTCGGCCGGGCACAGGCACGCCTGCTCCCAGTCCAGCACGCCGACGATCTGCCCGGCGTCGTCGAAGATGGCGTTGGACAGCCTGGCGTCGTTCCAGCACACCGCCACCTCGCCGGTCTCTTCGGGCTGATGGCGATGCAGCCAATCGAACGCCTCGGTCATGACGTCCGGGATCTGATTGTCGGTGCCCCACGCCGCATATTCCTGCCACCAGGTCAGCTCCGCGGAAACGCCTGTGCCCGTGGGCCGATGGAGCCAGGTGGCCTCGTCGACCGGGACGCGTTGCAACGCGGCCAGCGTTTCCAGGAACGAGTCGTGCGCGCGACGCTGCACCTGCGGTCCGGCGTCGTGCAACCAGCCGCGGGTGGCATAGGTGGTGTCCGACGGGGTGTGCCCGACGATGCGCGGCATCACCAGAAACTTTGAGTCGATCCACGATTCGTCGGGCTCGTACAGGATCGGCGACGGCGTCGCGATACCGTGCTCATGCAGGAACTCCTGAGTGCGGGTCTGGGCCGCCAGGTCGTATTCCGGGTAGATGCCGCCGCCGGTGGGCGGGATCCGAAGCACGTACTCGCTGGTGCTGCCGGCGACCTCGGCGGAGAAGACCAAGCTCTCACTGGACCAACCGGCCGCGCGGTTCGCCGTTTTGAGCTCGGATACCGCGGCGTCGGCGTCGGATCGGTGGCTGAACCACGTCTCGAGCCGGGCTCTGGTGTCCGCCAGGTCGCGTTGAACGAGCGCGATTCCCGCCATGCCACCCAGATTTACATATGCCGGGTCAGATGTAAATGATCGAGGGTTTACAGAGGGGCTAGACGCTGTAATACGCTCGCGGGGTGACTTCGCCGCAGACGCTCACGTTTGGAGCGATCGAGGATGCCTCGTTGCCGCTGGCGGTGCTCGCTCACGGCTTCCCGGACACCCCGTTCACCTGGCGTCACCTGGGACCTGAATTGGCCGGGCGCGGCTATCGAGTGGTGGCGCCTTGGCTACCCGGGTATGACGCGCCGACGGACCAGCCGATCAGCGTGGGAACCTATGTGCGCCATCTGCTCGACATCCGCCAGACTTACGGCGGGGATGACCGCGCAGTCCTGATCGGCCACGACTGGGGGGCGCAAGCCGGATACGGCGTCGTCGCCTCCGAACCGGGCGCGTTCAGTCGGTTTGTCGCGCTTGCGGTTCCGCCGGTGGCCGCACTCGGCGCGGGATTGTTCACCCACGCCCAACTCAAGCGGTCGTTCTACGTCTACTTCATCCAGCAGGCCGGGATGGCGGAGGTCGCGCTGGTG
>CBAAAS010000082.1:0-8555 GCA_964658855.1 uncultured Mycobacterium sp. | reverse complement strand
TTCGCATGACTGACGCCAAACCACTGAGCGGCATCCGCGTATTGGAGGTTGCGGCTTGGACATTCGTCCCCGCGGCCGGCGCGGTGCTGGCCGAGTGGGGCGCCGACGTGATCAAGGTCGAACCACGCGAAGGTGGCGATCCACAGCGCGGGCTGGTCACGATGGGCCTCATTCCCGGCGGTCCCACCGCTGTCAACTACATGATCGAAATGCCCAACCGCGGAAAGAAATCCATCGGTATCGACTTGAAGACGCCGGGCGGTCAAGAGGTTGTCTATGAGCTGGCGAAGACCAGCGACGTGTTCCTCACCAGTTATCTGCCCAATCGTCGCAAACACTTCGGCATCGAGGTCGAGCAGATTCGCGCCGCGAACCCCGACATCGTTTATGTCCGCGGATCCGGTTATGGGCCACAGGGTCCCGACGCCGACCGGCCCGGCTATGACGGCGTCTCCTTCTGGTCACGCGGCGGGATCGCCGATGCGCTGACCCGTGAGCTTCCTGAGCCGGTGATGCAGACCCCCGCATTCGGTGACCTGATGGGGGGGCTGACCATCGCCGGCGGGATAGCCGCCGCGCTGTACAAGCGCAAGGCGACCGGTGAGACCTCCATCGTGGACGTGTCGCTACTGGGCCTCGCGGCGTGGGCGATGACCCCCCAGGTGACCGCCGCGATGCTCTACGGCGGCGACCCGATCCCGACGTTCACCCACCGCGACATGCCCAACCCGCTGGTCGGTAACTACCGGACCAAGGACGACCGCTACATCACGCTGATGATGTTGCAGGGCGACAAGTTCTACCCCGAGTTCATGACGGTCATCGGCCGCGCCGACCTGATCACCGACGAGCGGTTCGCCGACGGCCATTCTCGTTTCACGAACCGCGGTGAGCTCATCGACATCATGGACGAGGAGTTCGCCTCGAAGAGCGTCGACGAGTGGCGCGAGATCCTAAAGCCGCTTTCGGGCGCCTGGGCCGTCCTGCAGAAGACCGGCGAGTTGCACGAAGATCCCGCCGTGATCGCCAACGGCTACATCCCGACGGTCACCGCGATGAACGGCAAGCCCTACATCCTGCCGACCAACCCGGTTCAATTCGACGGACACCACGTGCAGCCGACCGGGGCACCCGAACACGGCCAGCACACCGAAGAGATCCTGCTCGACGCCGGGGTGGACTGGGACAAAATCGAGCAATACAAGCAGGACGGGTCGATCCTCTAGGAACCGACCCGTCCTGCTTGTACGTCTAGGTCTCCGATTAGGCGCTGCGGCGGATACCGCGCGAGCGGCCGATGTCGCGCTTGAGCAGCAATTCGCGTTCGGCCTCCGACAGACCGCCCCAGATCCCGTACGGCTCGCCCACGTCGAGGGCGTGTGAACGGCACTGAGCCATCACCGGGCAGCTGCGGCACATTTCCTTGGCGCGACGCTCACGCTGCAGGCGGGCCCGGCCACGTTCGCCGTCCGGGTGGAAGAACACCGACGAGTCCACGCCGCGGCAAAGGCCTTGTAATTGCCAATCCCAAATGTCTGCATTGGGACCTGGTAGTTGCTCCGGTTGCGGCATTGAAGTCCCTCTCTACACGCCCATGTTCAGGCCAGTTCGCGATCTAGTTGGTCGTCAACTGAATCGAGCGGGTCGTCGGTGACTACTCGTCGGAACTAAAGGTAGGGGCGCTAGGGAATTGCCGTCAACAGGCTAAAGTCGGCTGAATGCTGAACTGCGGCTTGGGAATTTACGCTGCGTTCATAGATGCGGTGGCCTGGTAGGAGTCGAGGAGTGCATGTGGGCAGCTTGCCACCCGGAAATGTCGCAGTTGGCGGCCTAATCGGGGAGCATGCACACTAAATTCGATCCTCGTTGGATTTAATACCGGCGTAACTCAGAAACCATGAAGTCTTAACGAATTACGGACCGTGATACATATCTCCTACGACTTGTCCGACGAGTCAGACGTAATGGCTGCTTCCTTTGGTAACGAGCCGGGGCGCTGGCCGCTGCCTGCATCGACGACACCGCATCAGCGGTGGCTGCGTGCGATTGCCGCCGCGGGACAGGGTCGTTACGGCAGCGCGTATGCCGATCTGGCGGCGCTGACCCGGGCCACCCCGTCGGGCCGGCTGGCGTCGCTCGCTCACAGCGCACGCGCGTCGTTTCTCCGCCAGCTGGGCTGGCATGGTCTGGCCCGCGGCTGGGATGGTCGCGCCTGGGCTCTGGCCGGCGACGACCCCGAGGCGGCCGGCGATGCGCTGACGGGGCTCGCGGCCGACGCGTTGGGTGTCGGGCGGCTGGCCGCCGCGGCGACGCTGCTTGCGCGGGCGGAGCCATTCGTGGCGGGGGCGCCACACCGGATGGCGGTGCGGCGGGCGTGGGTGGCTGCCGAGCTGGCGATGGTCGGCGGCGAAGGCGACGTCGCGGTCCGTCACGCCGAGGCGGCGGTCGAACTGGCCGCGACCACCATTGACGGCGGCGCCCGGCATCGCGCCAAGAGTCAGGTGGTGCTGGCCGCGGCGCTGTGCAGCGCCGGAGCGCTCGAGCGTGCGCGGGACGTCGCCGACGCAGCCTTGGAGGTCACGGGCCGTCTAGGTCTGGTGCCGCTGCGCTGGGCGCTGGCCTGCCTGCTCGTCGAACTCGCCGGCACCGAAGACCGGGTTGCGGATCTGCGCAACCTCCGCGACGACTGCGCAGTCCTTGTCGAGCACAGGGGCGGAATTTGGCGACGGCCCTGAGATCTGCCGGATCGCTATTGCTGCAGAAGGTGAGAAGAAGAAGGAAGGCGCTCAGCGGCGTCCGTGAAATCCTTCGGTGTCCGAGGTCGCCTCGTTGAGCGAAGCATCGGCGTATCCCCGGCAATAATCCCAGGTCACGTAGGCATCGGGCTCGGGATCGTAGGCCGGCTCATGTGGACGCACGGTGCCGTCGACCAACAATTGGAGCAGGTTGGCACGCAGCATGTCCCAGTCGTGGTAGTGGTCCTGCTGACATTCGTCGCAACACACCACCAAACCGCGAATTCCTTTGTGCGCCAACAGGGCTTCGTAGACCGCGAGATCGGCCAGGTCGGCCTCGACTGCCATCCGCTCCTGGGGATCCAGCGGCTGGCCCGGCTCGACAGCATCCAACGCCGCCGACGGATCGCTGGGGTCGTCGGCAAATGGGTCAGGCGGCAGCCCGGGCGGGAGGTGGTCGCGCACGAGTCCACATTACGCAGCCTCGCGGGTATCACGCCAGCGCTACCCCGCAGCGCAGCCGCCATGTCGCGGCCTCCCGAGGCTTTCCCGGCGCGCGTCGCGAGCCGAGGTCGGGTGAGCCGATAGGATGGGTTTCTCACCCGCCACATCTCCGCTCGCTGCATGGGAGGGCCCCGGCAATGTCATCTGGCTTGTCCCGTCTCGAAGACAGTGGTGACCTGATCGTCGCCTCATACCCCCGGGTGGGTGGTTTCCCGGAAGAAGCGGTACCGACCGGCGGCGACGATCCTCAGAAGATCGCCATGCTGGGCCTGACCTTCGATGATGTCCTGCTTCTGCCTGCCGCCTCGGACGTGGTCCCGGCCACCGCCGACACATCGAGCCAGCTCACCAAGAACATCCGGCTGAAGGTGCCGCTGGTCAGCTCCGCGATGGACACCGTGACCGAGTCACGGATGGCGATCGCGATGGCCCGTGCGGGCGGTCTCGGGGTCCTGCACCGCAATCTGCCGATCTCCGAGCAGGCCGGACAGGTCGAAACCGTGAAGCGCTCGGAAGCCGGCATGGTCACCGACCCGGTCACCTGCAAACCGGACCACACGCTGGCCGAGGTGGACGCGATGTGCGCCCGGTTCCGGATCTCTGGGTTACCGGTCATCGACGACGCGGGCCAACTGGTCGGCATCATCACCAACCGCGACATGCGGTTCGAGGTCGACCAGTCCAGGCATGTCGACGAGGTGATGACCAAGTCCCCGCTGATCACCGCCCAAGAGGGCGTCAGCGCGAACGCGGCCTTGGGCCTGCTGCGCCGGCACAAGATCGAGAAGCTGCCGATCGTCGACGGACACGGCCGGCTGACCGGGCTGATCACCGTCAAGGATTTCGTCAAGACCGAGCAGCACCCGCTGGCGACCAAGGACAACGACGGTCGGCTGCTGGTCGCCGCTGCCGTCGGTGTCGGTGACGACGCCTGGGTGCGCGCGATGACGCTGGCCGACGCCGGCGCCGACATCCTGGTGGTCGACACCGCGCACGCGCACAACCGGCTGGTGCTGGACATGGTCCGCCAACTCAAGGGTGAAGTCGGCGACCGGGTCGAGATCGTCGGCGGCAACGTCGCCACCCGGTCGGGCGCCGCTGCGCTGGTCGAGGCCGGTGCGGACGCGGTCAAGGTCGGCGTTGGCCCCGGGTCCATCTGCACCACCCGCGTGGTTGCCGGCGTCGGTGCACCGCAGATCACCGCGATCCTCGAAGCGGTTGCGGTGTGCCGCCCGGCCGGAGTGCCGGTGATCGCGGACGGTGGCCTGCAGTACTCCGGCGACATCGCCAAGGCGCTGGCGGCGGGCGCGTCCACCACCATGCTGGGATCGCTGCTGGCCGGCACCGGGGAAGCCCCGGGCGACCTGATCTTCGTCAACGGCAAGCAGTACAAGAGCTACCGTGGCATGGGCTCGCTGGGTGCCATGCAAGGACGTGGGGCTGCGGGGGGCTTGGGGAAGTCGTATTCGAAGGACCGCTACTTCCAGGACGACGCGCTCTCCGAGGACAAGCTGGTGCCCGAAGGCATCGAAGGCCGCGTGCCGTTCCGCGGTCCGCTGACGTCAGTGATCCACCAGCTGACCGGCGGCCTGCGCGCCGCGATGGGCTACACCGGTGCCGAGACCATCGAGGCACTGCAGCGGGCGCAGTTTGTCCGCATCACCGCGGCGGGCTTGAAGGAAAGCCATCCGCACGACATCACGATGACCGCCGAAGCGCCCAACTACTACGCTCGGTGAACTGATCGAAGGACCGCTCATGCGTGACATGGTCGAGATCGGCATGGGCCGGACAGCCCGGCGCACTTACGAACTCGGTGAAATCAATATCGTGCCGTCGCGACGTACCCGCTCATCGCAGGACGTCACCACGGCCTGGCAGCTCGACGCCTACCGGTTCGAGATCCCCATCGTGGCGCACCCGACCGACGCGCTGGTGTCGCCCGAGTTCGCGATCGAACTCGGCCGGCTCGGCGGCCTCGCCGTGCTCAACGGCGAGGGTCTGATCGGTCGCCACGCGGACGTCGAATCCAAGGTCGCCCAAGTCATCGAAGCGGCCGCCAAGGAACCCGAACCGTCGGCGGCCGTGCGGCTGCTCCAACAGTTCCACTCGGCGCCGCTGAATCCCGAGCTGCTGGGTGCCGCGGTGGCGCGCATCCGCGACGCCGGGGTCACCACCGCGGTTCGGGTGAGCCCGCAGAGCGCCCAGGCGCTGACGCCGGTGCTGGTGGCGGCCGGCATCGACCTGCTGGTCATCCAGGGCACCATCGTCTCCGCCGAACGGGTCGACACCCACGGCGAGCCGCTGAACCTCAAGACCTTCATCTCCGAGCTCGACGTCCCGGTGGTGGCGGGCGGCGTGATCGACCACCGCAGCGCGCTGCATCTGATGCGCACCGGCGCGGCGGGCGTCATCGTCGGCTACGGCTCGACCAGCGGAGTGACCACCAGCGACGAAGTCCTCGGGATCAGTGTGCCGATGGCCACGGCGATCGCCGACGCCGCCGCTGCGCGCCGCGAGTACCTCGATGAAACCGGTGGCCGCTACGTGCACGTGCTGGCCGACGGGGATATCCACACCTCCGGTGATCTCGCCAAGGCCATCGCCTGCGGCGCCGACGCGGTGGTGCTGGGCACCCCGCTCGCCGAGGCCGTCGAGGCGCAGGGCGAAGGCTGGTTCTGGCCGTCCGCGGCCGCCCACCCGTCGCTGCCCCGCGGTGCTCTGCTGCAGATCGCGGCCGGCGAGCGGCTCTCGCTGAACCAGGTCCTCAACGGCCCGTCCGACGATCCGTTCGGCTCGCTCAATCTTGTCGGCGGTCTACGCCGTTCGATGGCCAAGTCCGGCTACTGCGACCTCAAGGAATTTCAGAAGGTCGGCCTGACCGTCGGTAGCTAGCGGGCAACCGGCCATTGACCACCCGGCGACGATGCGCGCCGTCGGGCGGGACGAGAAGAAGCCGGGCCATTGACCAGGTTTTCTGGCTCATTACCGGCCGGTAAGTACATACTGGGGACGTGGAACCTGACTACGACGTCCTGATCATCGGTTCGGGTTTTGGTGGCAGCGTCACCGCGCTGCGCTTGACGGAGAAGGGTTACCGCGTCGGCGTTCTCGAGGCCGGCCGGCGCTTCGCCGACGAGGACATGGCCAAGACCTCGTGGAACCTCCGCAAATTCCTGTGGGCACCCAAGCTCGGCATGTACGGCATCCAGCGCATCCATCTGTTGCGCAACGTGATGATCCTGGCCGGCGCGGGCGTCGGCGGTGGATCGCTGAACTACGCGAACACGCTGTACGTGCCGTCGGAACCGTTCTTCGCCGACAAACAGTGGTCGCACATCACCGATTGGCAATCGGAGTTGATGCCGCACTACGAGCAGGCCAAGCGAATGCTCGGCGTGGTCACCAACCCGACGTTCACCGACGCCGACCGAATCCTCAAAGAGGTTGCCGAGGACATGGGCTGTGGCGACACCTTCGTGCCCACCCCGGTCGGGGTGTTCTTCGGTCCGGACGGCACCAAGACGCCCGGCGAGACGGTGCCCGACCCGTACTTCGGCGGCGCGGGCCCGGAGCGCACCGGCTGCCTGGAATGCGGCAGCTGCATGACGGGATGCCGCTTCGGCGCCAAGAACACGCTGTTGAAGAACTACCTCGGCCTCGCGGAATCCAAAGGCGCAGAAGTCATTCCGATGACGACCGTCACCAACTTCGAACAGCGCGAGGACGGGATCTGGGAGGTCCGCACCGCGCGCACCGGCCGTGCGCTGCGCCGCAAGAAGCGCACCTTTACCGCCAAGCACGTGGTGCTGGCCGCGGGTACCTGGGGCACGCAGCACCTGCTGTTCAAGATGCGCGACAAGGGCAGGCTGCCCGAGCTCTCGGAACGGCTGGGCGAGCTGACCCGGACCAACTCCGAGTCCATCGTCGGTGCGGGCCGGTTGAAGGTCAGCCCCGATCTGGACCTGACCCATGGGGTGGCGATCACCTCGTCGATCCATCCCTCGTCGGACACCCACATCGAACCTTGCCGATACGGCAAAGGCTCCAACGCGATGGGTCTGCTGCAGACGCTGATGACCGACGGCCCCGGCCCCGGTGGCAGCGACGTGCCGCGGTGGCGGCAGCTGGTCAACAACGCGGGCGACGATCCGCGCGGCACGCTACGTCTGCTCAACCCGCGGCGCTGGAGCGAGCGCACGATGATCTCGCTGGTGATGCAGAACTTGGACAACTCGATCACCACTTACACCAAGCGCGGCAAGCTGGGTCGCCGCCGCTATGTCAGCAAGCAGGGCCACGGTGTGCCGAACCCGAGTTGGATCCCGGCCGGTAACGAGGCCACCCGCCGCATCGCCGAGAAGATCGACGGCGTCGCCGGCGGAACCTGGGGCGAGCTGTTCAACATTCCGCTCACGGCGCACTTCCTCGGCGGCGCGGCGATCGGCGACAGTCGCGAGGCCGGCGTCATCGACCCGTACCACCGGGCCTACGGCTACCCGACGCTGTTCGTGGTGGACGGCGCCGCGATCTCGGCGAACCTCGGGGTGAACCCGTCGCTGTCGATCACCGCGCAGGCTGAACGGGCGGCATCGCTGTGGCCGAACAAGGGGGAGAACGACATTCGACCCCAGCAGGGGGAGGCCTACCGTCGGATCGACCCGATCGCGCCGGCCCACCCCGTGGTCCCAGACTGGGCGCCCGGCGCGCTGCGCTGGCTACCCATCGAATCGATCAATGCGGTGGCCCAGGAGGAGAGTCCGGGCTCGGTCAGCTCAGCTGGTTGACCGATTGGTAGGCGTTCCGGTGCATCGGAGCGCGTCCCGGCGGCTGCTGAGGCGTGGGCAACAGCGGCTCGCGCTTGGTGATCGTGACCGTCGTCGGTTCGGTGGTGCTGAGCTCTAGTTCTTCTCCGGCGTGCAGGATCGTCAGATGTTGATCCTCGGGGCCGTCGCGCAACGTGTAGGTGACCCGGCCGTGTTCGACATCCACCGTCAAGCGGAAGTCGCGCCAGCGCAACCGAAATCGCAGCCGGGAGATCGCATCGGGCAGATACGGGTTGAGAGACAGCACCCCTTCGTCGTCGCGCAGGCCGCCGAAGCCGGCGACCAGAGCGGTCCACGCGCCGGCCAGCGACGCCATATGCAGGCCGTCCTTGGTGTTGTGGTGCAGATCGCGCAGGTCAACCAGCGCCGCCTCGTAGGTGTAGTCGTGCGCCAACTCCACGTGCCCGACGTTGGCGCACATCACCGCTTGGGTGCAGGCCGACAACGACGAGTCGCGCACTGTGCGGCGCTCGTAGTAGTCGACGTTGCG
>CBAAAS010000081.1:0-8641 GCA_964658855.1 uncultured Mycobacterium sp. | reverse complement strand
GGATCGAGTGTGCGTTCGATGTCGTCGAGCGTCTCGACAGTCTCACCGGGGCGGGCGAACCGAACGTCGAAGCCGCCGGTGATCCGGTTCAGGTCATGCGCATGCATCGGATGACCGAGCTCCAGCATCACATAGTTCGTCGCGTCGACGGCCGGCGAAATCGCCCGGATGCCGCAGAGCAGTAGCCGGCGCTGTAACCACCACGGCGACAACGCAGCCGGGTCGATCTTGGTCACCGGGCGCAGCGCGAATCGGCGCACACCGGTCTCGGGCTGGACAGTCAGCGGCCAGGCCTCGCCGTCCGCGGGAAGTGCGGGTATCGAAGCCGGGTCCACGAACTCAAGGTCGTATGCGCACGCGATCTCGCGGGCCAGTCCGCGCACCGACATGCAGTAGCCCCGGTCCGGGGTGATCGCGAGGTCGAAGACCACGTCGTCGAGACCGAGTACCTCCGCCCCGCCTGCGCCGGGCTCGGCGGTTCCCGGTGGCAGCACCAGAATGCCGGAATGGTCGGCGGCCAAACCGAGTTCGGCGGCCGAGCAGATCATCCCGTCGGAGGTGCGGCCGTAGGTCTTGCGCGCAGCGATGTTGAACCCGCCAGGCAACGTGGTACCGGGCAGCGCCACCACCACCAGATCGCCTACTGCGAAATTAGTTGCGCCGCAGACGATGTCACGCGGTTGCTGTTCGCCGACATCGAGCTTGCAGGCGCGGATCGGCTTCTTGAATTCGCTGAGCTCCTCGATTTCCGCCACTCGCCCGACCGTCAACGGACCGTCGACCGGGCCGAGGGCGATGACGTCTTCCACTTCGTGGCCGATGCGCACCAGGGCCTGCTCGAGATCGTGGGGTGTGACGTCCCATCCGGGCGCTCCGGCGCTGACGACCTCCCGCAACCAGCTGTAAGGGATACGCATCAGGCACCCACCCCGAACGGCAACGAGAAGCGCACGTCGCCTTCGACCATGTCGCGCATGTCGGGGATGCCGTTGCGGAACTGCAAGGTGCGTTCCAGGCCCATGCCGAAAGCGAATCCCGAGTACTCGTCCGGATCAATACCGACGGCGCGCAACACATTCGGGTTGACCATCCCGCAGCCACCCCATTCGACCCAGCCGGCGCCACCCTTCTTGTTCTCGAACCACACGTCGACTTCGGCCGACGGCTCGGTGAACGGGAAGAAGTGCGGCCGAATCCGGGTGCGCGCCTGCGGCCCGAACTCGGCGCGGGCAAACGCGTCGAGGGTTCCGCGCAGATGCGCCATGGACAATCCACGATCCACCGCCAGACCCTCGACCTGATGGAAGACCGGCGTGTGGGTGGCATCGAGCTCATCGGTGCGGAAAGTGCGGCCGATCGAGATCACGTACACCGGCAGCGCACGCTCCAGGAGCGCACGCACCTGCACCGGCGAGGTGTGGGTGCGCAGCAACTGCCGCGAGCCTTCCGGCGCGATGTAAAAGGTGTCCTGTTCGCTGCGGGCCGGATGGTCGGCCGGGAAATTGAGCGCGTCGAAGTTGAACTGCTCGGTCTCGACTTCGGGCCCCTCGGCCAGCTCCCAACCCATCGCGATGAACGTGTCAGCGACGTGCTCGGCCAGGATCGTGATCGGGTGGCGAGCGCCGGTTGGCTGCCGGGTCGAGGGCAACGTCACGTCGACGCGCTCGGCGACCAACACCTCGGCGTCCCGCTCCGCGCGGAGTGCGGCGAGTCGATCGTCGTAGCTGCGCTGGGCGTCGTTGCGTGCCGCGTTGACCGATCGGCCGGCGTCGGCGCGCTCGGTCTTGGGAACGGTGGCCAACGCCTGCCGCGCCAGGGCGACCGGGGAGCGGTCACCGAGGTGCTCGGTCTTGGCCCGCGCCAGCGCGTCCAGATCCGACGCGGTCGCGAAAGCGTGCCGGGCTGCGTCGACCGCGGCGGTCAACGCCTCCGGCGACAGGGCTGCTGTTGACGGGGGCTGGGCACCCAACGCGGCGACACTCTCCTTTTCGGTGAACTCTTGGTTAAGCACGTTCTGCGACCGGGGACACAACCCGCTGCGCAAGAGCCGATCATATGTGGTGACATCGCCGACGAGCGGGAGCCGTCAGCCACTTTTCCCACCCGGCTGGCGCGCGCTGGCGGTTGAAGTGCCCGGGCGTGAGTATTTTCGTACAGGTGGTGACGCCCCAAGCTCCCGAACGCGTACCGGCGCAATACCTGTTGTCGCCGCACGCGGCGGGCCCGCGCACCCTCATCGACGTTCTCTATGACACGGCCGCCTGCTTCCCCGAAGCCGCGGCGATCGACGACGGCACCGTCCAGCTCACCTACAGCGAACTGATCAGCGACATCGAAGCGAGCGTGGCCTGGCTGGCCGCCCGTGGCATCGGTCGGGGTGACCGGATCGGCATCCGGATGCCATCCGGCAGCTTCGGGCTCTACGAGGCGATCCTGGCGACGCTGGCAACGGGTGCGGCGTACGTGCCTGTCGACGCCGATGACCCGGACGAACGCGCCGAGCTGGTGTTCAACGAAGCCAACGTGGTCGCGATCGTCACCGAAGCCGGAATGGTCCGCGGTCCCGGCTCTTCGCGAGGCTGGCGGGCCGAGGCGCCGATGCTCCGCGACGACGCCTGGATCATCTTCACCTCGGGATCGACCGGCACACCCAAGGGCGTCGCCGTCACGCATCGCAGCGCCGCGGCCTTCGTCGATGCTGAGGCGCAGATGTTCTTGCGGGACAACCCGATTGGCCCGGGCGACCGGGTATTGGCGGGTCTTTCGGTGGCCTTCGACGCGTCGTGCGAGGAGATGTGGCTGGCCTGGCGGCACGGCGCCTGCCTGGTCCCGGCGCCGCGGTCGCTGGTGCGCAGCGGTATGGATCTCGGCCCATGGCTGGTCAGCCGCGACGTGACCGTGGTGTCGACTGTGCCAACGCTTGCCGCGCTGTGGCCCGCCGAGGCGCTGGAAGCGGTGCGGCTGTTGATCTTCGGTGGCGAGGCCTGCCCTCCGGAGCTGGCCGCGCGGCTGGCCGTCGACGGCCGGGAAGTGTGGAACACCTACGGCCCCACCGAGGCCACCGTGGTCGCTTGCGCGGCCCGGCTGGAGGCCGACAGCCCCGTGCGTATCGGTCTGCCGCTGCCGGGTTGGGACCTGGCCGTCGTCGACAAGGACGGCCACCCGGTTGCCGGCGGTGAGATCGGTGAGCTGGTGATCGGCGGCGTGGGCCTGGCCCGCTACCTCGACGAGGCGAAAGACGCCGAGAAGTACGCGCCGATGCCGACGCTGGGCTGGCAGCGCGCCTACCGCAGCGGGGATCTGGTGCGGCTGGAAAGCGAAGGCCTGGTGTTCTGCGGCCGCGCCGATGATCAGGTCAAGGTCGGCGGTCGCCGGATCGAATTGGGCGAAGTCGACTCGGCGCTGGTTCACCTGCCGGGCGTCATCGGCGGCGCCGCCGCGGTTCGGCGGACGGCGGCGGGCACGCCGGTGCTGGTCGGCTACGTCGCCAGCGCCGATCCGGACTTCGACATGGCCGCCGCGCGCGCCCTGCTTGCCGAGCAGCTTCCGGCCGCTCTGGTGCCGCGCCTGGTTCTTGTCGACGAGTTGCCCACCCGCACGTCCGGCAAGGTCGATCGCGACGCTCTGCCCTGGCCCCTGCCGGGCGGCGACAGCGAGCAGGCCTCCGATCTCAGCGGCACGGCAAGTTGGCTGGCCACGCTGTGGCGGGACCTACTCGGCGCCGCGGTCGACGGTCCGGAGGCCGATTTCTTCGCCCTCGGCGGCGGCTCGCTGGCCGCGGCTCAACTGGTCGCCGCGCTGCGGGAACGCTACCCACAGGTCACGGTGGCCGACCTGTACGACCATCCACGCCTTGGGTCTCTCGCCGGGTTCCTCGACGAGCTGGAGAAGCCGCCGGATGTCGTCGAACGACTGGTACGCCCGACTCCGCGACTGGCCCAGGTCGCGCAGGTCGCGCTGTCGGTTCCGTTGGCCACGCTGGCCGCCCTGCAGTGGTTGACCTGGTTGGCGCTCGGTAACAACGTCGCCCGCGCGCTGCACCTGGTGCCGTGGACGGTCGCGGTGAACTGGTGGCTGGTCGCCTCGGCGTTCGCCGTGTTCGTCACACCGCTGGGCCGGATGGGCATCGCGGTGCTGGCCGCGAGACTGCTGCTGCCGAACGTCCAGCCCGGCACCTACCCGCGCGGCGGATCACTGCATCTGCGGGTGTGGCTGGCCGAGCGGCTCGCCGAAGCCAGCGGTGCCGGCAACCTGGCCGGGGCGCCGTGGCTGGTCTACTACGCGCGTGCACTCGGGGCCAGCATCGGCAAGGGTGTCGACTTGCACTCGATGCCGCCGGTCACCGGGCTGCTGACGCTGGGGCATCGCAGCGCGGTCGAGCCCGAAGTGGATCTGTGCGGGCACTGGGTCGACGGCGACGCGTTGCACATCGGCGCGATCGCGATCGGCAACGACGCCACGATCGGCGCCCGCACGACATTGCTGCCCGGCGCCGTCGTCGGCAAGAACGCCGACGTCGCACCCGGCTCGGGTGTCGTCGGGAAGGTCAAGAGCCGCCAGTACTGGAAAGGCTCGCCCGCGGCGAAATCTGGTCGGGTGAAACACCCCTGGCCCGACGAGCGGCCCGCGAACCGAAGCCACTGGGTCGCGGTCTACGCGCTGACATCGGTGCTGTTGGCCGCGATGCCGCTGACCGCCGTCAGCGCCGGGCTGGCCATGATCGGCCTCAGGGTCCGTCACACACACCGACTGTCGGAGGCCGTGCTGCCGGCGCTGTACTGGACGCCGGTCGCCACGGTGGCTGGCCTGGTGACTTTCGCGGTAATGACGATCGTCGCGGTGCGGTTGCTCTCGATCGGGTTGCGGGAGGGCTATCACCCGGTCCGCAGCCGCAGCGGGTGGCAGCTCTGGGCAACCGAGCGACTGATGGACGGCGCCCGCAATTACCTGTTCCCCCTCTACGCGAGCTTGGCCACACCCGTCTGGCTGCGGATGCTGGGCGCCAAGGTCGGCCGCGACACCGAGATCTCCACGGTCCTGCTGACTCCGAAATTCACCGTCATCGAAGACGGCGCGTTCTTGGCCGACGACACCTTGGTCGCGTCGTATGAGCTTGGTGGCGGCTGGATTTACGTGGCTACGACGACGGTCGGCCGACGGGCGTTTCTGGGTAACTCGGGCATCACCCAACCGGGCCGGCGGGTCCCCGAGGACGGACTGGTCGCTGTCCTGTCCGCGGCTCCCCCGAAGGCGAAGCGTGGTTCATCCTGGCTGGGCAGCCCGCCGATGCGCTTGCGTCGGCGTCCCGCCGAGGCCGATGCGACCCGCACCTACGAACCGCCTTGGCGGTTGAAGGCGATGCGGGCGACCGTGGAGGCGTTCCGGGTGATCCCGGTGATGGTGACCGCCGCGATCGGGCTGGCGGTGCTGGGCGCGTTACAGGCACTGGCTCGGATCTTCGGCATCTGGTCGGCCGCACTGTGCGGTGGGCTGGTCCTGCTGATTGCGGGCGTGTTCGCGGCGGGCGTCGCAGTCGCCGCGAAATGGCTTCTGGTTGGCCGGATTCGGGCCGGAGAATTTCCGCTATGGTCGTCGTTCGTGTGGCGTAACGAACTCGCGGACACGTTCGTAGAGACCGTCGCCGCTCCGTGGTTCGCGCGGGCGGCCAGTGGGACGCCGGTGATGAACGTGTGGCTGCGGGCGCTGGGCGCCAGCGTCGGCCGCGGCGCCTGGTGTGAAACGTATTGGCTGCCAGAGGCTGACCTCGTCACGCTCAGCCCGGGAAGCACCGTCAACCGCGGCTGCGTGGTGCAGACGCATCTGTTCCATGACCGGATCATGCGGATGGACGAAGTTGTGTTCGAGCAGGGTGCGACGCTGGGCCCGCACAGCGTTGCCCTGCCGTCAGCGCGGTTCGGCGCCGGCGTCACCGTTGGCCCCGCGTCGCTGGTCGTCCGTGGCGATTCAGTACCGAAATCGACTCGCTGGCAAGGTAATCCGATCAGGCCGTGGAACCCGCCCCGAGAGAAGTCGGGCAAGAAGGCCGCCGCGTGAAACGTGCCGCCAAGAAGTCGGCACCCAGCCAGGCTTCCACCGTGATCGATCCGTATCTGCCCAAGACCGGCAACCTCGGCTATCGGGTGTCCCGCTACGAGCTGGCTCTGGAATACAAGGTCTCGATCAACCGGCTCTCCGGATCGGCGACCATCACCGCCGCGGCGCTTGCCGAGTTGGAAGAATTCACCCTCGACCTCTCCGATGCACTGACGGTGTCGAAGGTGTCGGTGAACGGCAAGCGCGCCGCCCACTTCGCTTGTCGGATGCGCAAACTCCGCATCCGGCTCTCCTCAAAGCTCGCGTCCGGCGCAGCGATGTCGATCGTCATTCACTATCACGGTTCACCGCGACCGCTGCGATCGTTGTGGGGCGACGTCGGTTTCGAGGAACTCACCAACGGCGCGCTGGTCGCCGGCCAGCCCAACGGGGCCGCGTCGTGGTTCCCCTGCGACGACCACCCGAGCGCCAAAGCCTCGTTCCGAATCCAGATCAGCGCCGAGAGCCCCTACCGGGTGGTCGCCAATGGGCGGCTGGCGTCGCGGCGACCGCGGGCGGCGCAGACCGAGTGGACCTACGAGCAACCTGAGCCTACTTCGACGTACCTGATCACATTGCAGATCGGGATGTACGAGATGACCCGGCTCGGCACGACGCCGGTGCCGATGCGGGGCGCGGTGCCCGAGCGGCTCCGACGCGAGTTCTACGAAGATTTCGGTCGCCAGCCCGAGATGATGGAACTCTTCGTCGATCTCTTCGGCCCCTACCCGCTGGCGAACGGTTACACGGTGGTCGTAACCGACGACGATCTGGAGATACCCCTTGAAGCCCAGGGTCTTTCGATCTTCGGCGCCAACCACTGCGACGGCACCGGCGCCAGCGAGCGGCTGATCGCCCACGAGCTGGCGCACCAATGGTTCGGCAATTCCGTCACCGCAAGGCAGTGGCGCGACATCTGGCTGCACGAAGGGTTCGCCTGTTACGCGGAGTGGCTGTGGTCAGAGCACAGCGGCGGACCCAGCGCCGATCAGCTCGCCCGCCAGTATCACCAGAAACTGCGTGCGGCACCGCAAGATCTGTTGCTCGCCGATCCCGGACCGCGCAACATGTTCGACGACCGCGTCTACAAACGCGGCGCGCTGACTCTGCACGCGCTGCGCGGACGTGTGGGCGACGAGAAATTCTTTGCGTTGCTGAAAGATTGGACGACCCGTTACCGCCACAGCAACGCCGTGACCGACGATTTCACCGGTCTGGCCGCCGACTACTGCACTGAATCGCTGACGCCGTTGTGGGACAGCTGGCTGTACTCGCGGGCCGTGCCCTGACCCGTCTCTCAGCTGTTGAGTGCCGGCTCGGGCGCGATCTCCGGTGCCGGACGTCGACGCGCCAACCGCGAGCGCGTCAGTAATTCGGCCGTCACCGCACCCACTGCACCGACGGCTGCGGCGCCCGCCGTCGACCAGGCGCCGTGGGCCAGCAGGAAGAAGCCGAAGATCGCGGACACCGCCAGCAGTGCGCACCGCACCTGCGTCCAGCGCGCCGGGCCGTCCAATCGGGTGGCGACCAGCATGCCCAGAATCAGTGCGACAGCATGCCCGACGTCGGTGAAGTCTTCACCCAGTACGGCCGCGGCAAGACCGACCGGAATCCAGAAGCCGATCCAGGCCGGGCGCAGTCGCCGGGGTATGGCCGATGTCAGGGCACCCAGCACCGCGACTGCCCCGTAGCTCACCCCGACGTCACTCGCGCGCGACACCGACAGCGGCAGCCAGTGGAATTCGATAGCCGCGGTCAGGCCGGCGGCGACCAGCAGCGTCGCACCGATGTGGCCGGTGACGAACACGAGGGCCAGCCGGCCGCTACGCCAGATGAGTTCGGCCAGCGCCAGTAGGCAGACCAGGCACGGCAGCCAGAAGTACATCGGCCCGGCGTCGGTGACGAACGCGCTGTCCAGCAGCGTGGCCCAGTGGCCGTGCGCCAGGTTGTGCAGATTCGTGCTGGCCTGCGCGACGACGTGGGCGCGGGCACGCGGACTGAGGTCGACCAGCGCCGCGCTGACGGCTATCAGCACGGCCGCGTAGGCCAGCGTGATCCGTACGCGCGAAAGCCGCGTCAACACCTGCACTATCATCGCCATCTACTATGCACGCGGATCGTCGTCATCCGGATTGTCTAGAGCTGATAAGTCGCTGACAGAATCCCTGGACGCCTTGAGCCGGTAGATAGCCAAATCAGCGGGCAGACCTGCGGGTTTACTCGAGAAAACCGGCCAATGCACCCGCTTGGCCGAGACCCCCAGTGTGACCAAGTCGTCTGGGTCGAGCTGGTCCAGAGTGGTGCCTGACACCATGACCCCGCCGCGGGTGGCCCGCTCCATCACCCGGGCCGCGACGTTGACGTCGACGCCCAGCCAGTCGGCAGCCAGGCGCTGCGGCCGGCCGGTGTGGATTCCCACTCGCATCCGCGGCTTGTAGCCGCCGACGTCGACCGACTTGAGGGCGCGTTTGGCCTCCAGGACCGCCTCGACGGCGACACGTGGATCGGCGAACACCGCCATTGTGCCGTCACCCATCCGTTTGACGAT
>CBAAAS010000080.1:0-8666 GCA_964658855.1 uncultured Mycobacterium sp. | reverse complement strand
AATCCCAAGGCATTCCCTGGCGCATGGTCTCGAGCGGCACCGCTTCGTTGCGTGCCAGGCTCAGCATCGCGCGGTCGCGGTCCTCCGGCTTGCAGGGTGCGAACCCAAAACCGCAGTTACCGATGACGACGCTCGTTACGCCGTGCCAACCCGACATCGTGCACCACGGATCCCAAAACAGCTGGCTGTCGTAATGGGTATGCAGATCGACGACGCCCGGCGCGACGACCTTGCCCGACGCGTCAACCACCTCGCGGCCATCCGCTGCGCTCACCCGGCCGATCTGGACGATCCGCCCGTCTGCGATGGCGACATCCGCCTTGAAGCGCGGGGTCTGCAGCCCGTCGATCACAGTGCCACCCTTGATCACCAGGTCATACGTCGGCATGAATCGACCTCCTCGCGACTAACGATGACATCGATCGGACAGTTTCATGAAACTGTCCTACACCGATTCGGACAACTTTAGAAGACTGTCCGATCGCTACGCAAGGCTTTGTCGTAGGCCTCGCCGCCGATCGGCCCTACCAGTGGGCGGGGGCCACGATGGCCCGGATCAGGAAGTGCTCCAGGAACCGCCGTTTGGCGGCATCAGAGCGTTCCCGCCAGGGCGGGGCCAGGAGCGTGACCGTGACTGTGTCGATCCACCGCACCGCATCGCGCAAGTCGAGATCGGCATGCAGCTGCTCGTCGGCTTGCCAGCGTTCCAGGAGCGGTCCGAAGCGCCGGTAGACGGCCTCGAACAATGGTTCGGAGGACAGTTCGAGCGACGCAACGAGCTCACGACTGTCGGCGGAGAATAAGGCTTCGTTGAGCTCGTTGCCATCGATCATCGCCAACGGTCCCAGTACCAGATCCGGCAACGACGCTGCGGCGCAACCTGGTTGGGGCAGCGCCTCTAAGACCGCGCTGAGCGCCGCGTCGATCTTGCCGAGAAACAAGCCGATGATGAGCTGACCCCGGGTGGGGAAGTAGCGGTAGATCGTCGACCGGGCCAAACCGGCTTCGGCGGCGACTTCCCCCATCCGTACGCAAGCGGTGCCACGCCGCACGATGCAACGTGCGGCGGCCTCCAATAGTCGGGAGCTGACGTCATCGTCTGCGGTCAGGCTGCTGGCGTGGGCCGAGCGACTGGCTCGAACACCGTCGAGGCCTCGAGGCTGCATGGGTCTTGATCCTACGAGCTGCGGGAGGGCGGTGGTGGGGCGTGATGGCCGGAGTTTCCCGGGCGTGCGCTTCCGCAGTGGGGGCGCGACCAGCAAAACTTTACAATGTTTAGCAGAAGTGTCAAGCTGAAATTGGCTACGCGTTCGTCACACGCGACCGTTGACTCGCGCCTCTGTCGACCAGTACCGGTCGGCGGCCAACGAAAGTGGTGGTGTGAGCTGAGTGCTTCCGCGTTGGTGGAAGCCGGTGCGCGGTCGTCCAGTCGACGAGAAGATGCCGGCGTTGTACAGCCCCTTGAGATCGGAGTCATGATGCGGGTCGAGGTCGACCTCACGAAGTGCACCGGACACGGCATCTGCGAGTCGATCGCGGACGACGTATTCGAAGTGCAGGACGACGGCGTTGTACTGATTCGTGACAACGATCGGCCCGAGTCGGATCGGGTGCGGATGCAGCAGGCCGTGACGCAGTGTCCTGCAGCAGCTTTGCGCCTGGTGGACTAAGCAGTGGGTCCAGTTCGTTGCTCACATCGGGCAGATCGCAACTTTACAAACCAGGGCGAAAGTGTCACGCTCGCCAGGTGCCACTCACGATCGCCCGTGGATGCTGCGTCGCCACTTCTCGAAAGATCTATCCGGTCCGCCGACCGGGCCGCGATCCCGCCGTCCTTTGCCCTCTCACCGCCTCGGTGACCCCGCCGACTGAGAACACCTGACGTGCAGCACTTTTCATATGATCCGTTCGATCCAGCGGTGATGGCGAATCCACTGCCTTACTACCAGACACTGCGGGACGAGTACCCCATCTACTACATCGACAAGTGGGACACTTTCGCCCTGTCCCGCTTCGCCGACATCTGGCAAGTACTGGAGATCGACGACGGCACGTTTGTCGCCTCCGAGGGAACGCTGCCCGCCGCAACCGTTCTGGCAACGCACAACGCGGGGCCGGTCGCCGACCCGCCATTGCACCCGATGCCGTTTCACGCAAACTTCGATGCCCCGCTCTACAGTGACGTCCGGCAATGCACCTCGTCGCAGTTTCGCCCTAGGTCTGTTTTAAAGCTGCAAGACCGCATCCGCGAGTTGGCCAACGAAAGGCTCGACCAGCTTTTACCGCAGGGCACCTTCGACCTGACCCAGGATTACGGCGGGATCGTTGCCGCCTCCGTCGTGTGCGAATTGCTCGGCCTGCCGGTCGATCTGGCCGCCGACGTGCTGGCCAGCGTGAACGCCGGAAGCCTGGCTGAACCGGGTAGTGGCGTGGAAGTGGCAAACGCCCGCCCCGGATACCTCGAGTACTTGCGGCCCGTCATCGAGCGTAGGCGTGTCAATGACTCCGACGGCGAAAATCTGATCGCGGACAACCTCATTCGATACCGACTGCCCGACGGTTCGGAGCTCACCGATATCGAAGCCGCCACGCAGATGCTCGGCGTGTTCATCGGAGGAACCGAAACGGTGCCGAAGATCGTGGCGCACGGCCTGTGGGAACTCAGCCGCCGCCCCGAGCAGCTGGCTGCGGTACGAGCCGACCTGGCTGCCAACGTTCCGATCGCGCGCGAAGAGATGATCCGATTCTGTGCTCCCGCACAGTGGTTCGCACGGACGGCGCGCACGCCGTTCACCATCCACGACACCACCGTCACGCCCGGTCAGCGGATCATCACGTTATTGGGTTCGGCCAGCCGCGACGAGCGCGAATACCCGAGCCCCGATGAGTTCATCTGGAACCGGCCCATCGAGCGGCTCCTTGCGTTCGGGCGCGGCCAGCACTTCTGCTTGGGCGTGCATCTGGCGCGGCTGGAGATCGCCATCATGGTCACCGAATGGCTCAAGCGGGTGCCCGACTTCCGCGTGATCACCGAGTCCTTGTCCCGGCCTCCGTCCAGTTTCCAGTGGGGCTGGAACAACATCCCAGTGGAGGTTTGACTGTGTGGTCCTATCGCCTCGTCGCGCCCTACACATTCGAGCGCAGCGAACTGCCGGACGCCTCGCCGGAGTCCCTCGCCGACGGGCAGGTGCTGTTGCGCTTCCAGGCGGCTGGTGTCTGCGGTAGCGATCTGCCCGGATTCCGCGGAACCCAGGGCCGACTGCCCGGTGACACGGGCGCCCAAGCAGCCGAGATCGACGGTTTCCCCATCCACGAGATCGCCGGCGAGGTGCTCTCGAGCCGACACCCCGAACACCGGCCCGGCGACCTAGTGGTCGGCTGGGCATCGGGGTTCGACGGCCTGATGCAGCGGGTCGTGTCCGACGGCAACGGTCTGGTTGCCTATGACCGTTCTCTGACACCGCAACTCGCGATCGGTCTACAGCCGCTGGCGTGCGTTCTCTACGCCGTCGAGCAGCTTCAGAATCTGGCCGGCCTGCACGTCGCCGTCATCGGCCAGGGATCGATCGGACTGTTGTTCTCCTACGTCGCCAAGGCCGCAGGCGCCTCCCGCGTCACCGGGGTCGACCCGGTCGACCGTGACGCCGTGGCAACCGCGTTCGGCGTCGACACCGTAGTGCGCGCCACCAGCGACCGGTGGGTCCGCCACCTCGCCGCGACAGACAAACCCGACGTCATCATCGAGACGGTCGGGCATCAGGTAGCGACGTTGAACCATGCCGTCGAGGCGGTGGCATTCGGCGGCACGGTCTTCTACTTCGGCGTCCCCGACGACGACAGCTACCCGATCAGCATGCGCACCATGCTGCGCAACAATCTGACGTTGAAATCCGGTGTGACACTTGACCGACGGCGGGTCCTGCAATCCGCCGATGAGTTCGCCCACTCTCATCCCGAATTACTGAAGACCTATCTGACCCACACGTTCAGCATTACCGAGGTGCAGTCGGCCTTTGAACTGGCCTGCCGCCCAACGCCGGAACGTATCAAGATCGCGATCGTCGAGTGAGTACCCGCGACAACGTGAACACGACCTCCGTAAGCACCCTGCCGACCGCGGAAGAACTCGAGCTGCTGAGGCGGTCGGCCCGCTCCGCACTGGGTGCTCTTGACGCTGGCGCGACCGACGACGAACAAGCGTCGTCCTGGACGTCGAGCTGGGATACGCTTGCAGCGCAGGGGCTCTGGTCGACAATAGAACAGCCGGAGGGCTCCCTGGCGGCGGCGGCAGTGGTGTCCGAAGAAGCCGGTCGCGCCCTGTATCCGGGGCCAGTATGCGAAGCGTTAGCCGGCGAATATTTGGTCGACCGCCTCGATGATTCCGCATCGTTGCGAGCCGTTGCGGACGGCAGCCCTGCCCTGTTATTCGTCACCGACGACGCGCAGGCGGTTCAACCGCAGCGCGAGACACTGCTGGTCGTCACCAGCGCAGACGGCGACCTCGTCGCCACGACCGCGGGGGAGGTCGACTGGGTCGCGCCGCCCTCCCTGGATGTCAGCCGCCAGATTGCGCAGATGCGATTGAACGGCGCCGCCACCAACACGTTGTCCTCGACCGATCCCGCCCTTCCCGAAGTCACCCGCGCGGTCGCAGCGCTGCTGTACTGCGCCGACACCCTGGGCTGTATCGACCACGTTCTGCAACGTACTGGGGAATATGCCAACCAGCGAACAACGTTCGGCACACCAATCGGCAAGTATCAAGCGGTGGCGCACCGACTCGTCGACCACTCGGTGACCGCGCAGCAGATCCGACTGTTGCTCGACGACGCCATCGCCGCCCTCGACACCGGCGCCGACAATCTGGCACTGCGAGTGGCCACGGTCGAGACGTTATGCCACGGTCGCAGCACCGAGATCATCAGCGACTGCATCCAACTCACGGGCGCCATCGGCTTCACCTGGGAGTACGGGCACCACTTCTACCTGCGCAGGGTGGTGCAAAACGCTGCACTGGGAAGCGGGCCCGGGCGGGCGGCCCAGCGGTTGGCACGGGAGGCTTCGTGGTAGTCACCGCGCCGAACGTAACCGCAACCAATGACGCTCTTCGGCAACAGGTTCAAGAGTTCATCACCCGCAAAGCGCCACCCGGCGAATGCCACGACGGAATCAGGGTTCCCCGCGACGCGGAGGCCGAACGGGCACTGCGACACTGGTACGCCGATCTCTTCGCTGCGGGATACATGGGCGGTTCGTGGCCCGCTGAATACGGCGGCCAACAGGACCACAGTCCTTGTCACGACGCGGTCGTCATGGAAGAGATCGTCCGGGCGCGGGCGCCCCGCCCGATCGACCAAGTGTTGTTGGCGGCACATCTGATCATCCAGTTCGGGACGGAGGCGCAGCGCAGCCGTTACCTGCCACGGATCCGCTCGGCGCAGGACATCTGGTGCCAACTGCTCAGCGAACCGGGAGTAGGTAGCGACCTGGCGCGGCTGTCGACCAAGGCGGTTCGGCTCCCGGATGGCAGCTTTCGGGTGGACGGGCAAAAGGTGTGGACGACCGACGCGCAGTGGTCGCAGATGGGGGTGCTGCTCGCTCGCACTGACCCCTCAGCCACCCGCCCGCACGCCGGGCTCACGATGTTCGCGTTGGACATGACGACACCCGGGGTGGACGTACGCCCGATCCGCGAGATGACCGGCTCGGCGGAATTTTGTGAGGTGTACCTCGACGGCGTCATCGTTCCTGCCGACAACGTGATCGGTGAGGTCAATAAGGGGTGGGCCGTCGCGAACGCCGGTCTCGCGTCAGAACGTGCCTACGTGGGTGCCAATGCGGTCATGCTCGAGCTTCTCTTCGATGACCTGATCGAGTTGGCGCGCAACCTCGACTACCCCGGGGGTGCTGCTATCGATGATCCGGTCGTGCGGGAGGCATTGGCGGACATGCATGCTCGAGTCACCGCTGTGCAGCACATCGCGCGGCGCGCGGTCGAGCGACTCGCCAGCGGCACCGATCAGCCTGCTGACGGGCTTACCGCAAAGCTGGCCTACACCGAGTTGAATGTGGCCCTCTGCCGATACGCCGTGGACCTGGCGACGTCGGGAACATTGCGTCTCGGCGGCCGTGACGTCTACGCCCGGTGGCGGCAGGCGTTCCTGTGGTCGCGCGCGTTGACGATATCGGGCGGGTCGTCCGAAATCGTCCGCAATGTTCTGGCGACGCAGTTGTTCGGATTCCCCAGATCGTGGTGAAGGCGGCTGAATTATGAATGATGACAAGGCGATCCGGAACCTGCTCGCCGCGTATGCGCTGACGCTGGATGTGGAGGACCTCGACGCGTGTCTCGCGCTGTTCACTGACGACGGCGAGTTTGAGGTCTACGGCAAGACGCTGTCTCGTGAACGCATTCGCAAGATGTTCATGCGAGCCCCGAAGGGAATGCATATGACGGGAGCGGCCCTCATCGATGTCCGTGGAGAGAAGGCCACCGCGCGCTCGCAAGTGTTGTTCGTCGATTCGTCGACACATCAGATACGGCCAGCCTTATACGACGATGAGTTAATCAGCGTGCACGGGCAGTGGCGCTTTCGCCGGCGTCGGTGCCAGTTCCTCACCGCAGCTGGACTTTCCGACAGTCCTCAGGAAAGCGAGTGACAACCTCTCAGCGCGTCGCGTTGGTGACGGGTGCCGCTCGCGGCCAAGGGGCTGCGATCGTCAAGCGGCTGCTGGCCGACGGATTCCGGGTTGCCGCCTGCGACCTGCTGACGGACGAGTTAAGGGCGTCGACGGAAGAATTTGATGACACCAGTGTGACCGCCATTGCGCTGGACGTGACATCGACTCACCAATGGCATGCCGCCGTCGGCGATGTGGTTGAGCGCTTCGGGGCGGTGACGACATTGATCAACAACGCCGGCGTCCTGCACCGCGCCTCGCTCGCCGACGAAACCGACGAAGGTTTCACGGGTAGCTGGCGGGTCAACTGCCTAGGCCCGTTTCTGGGTATCCAAGCCTGCCTTGAGCAACTCCGCCGAGCGGACGACGCGTCGGTCGTTAACACCTGCAGCACGGGAGCGATCCGCCCCTTCCCCAACCACGCCGCCTACGGGTCCTCCAAGTGGGCGCTGAGGGGATTGACCCAGGCTGCCGCCGCCGAACTCGCATCCGCGGGCATCAGAGTCAACGCTGTATTCCCTGGGCCGATCGAGACCCCGATGCTCGACGAGAGGACTCAGACCAGGCTAGCGGCGGGATCGATGATGGGTCGAATCGGCAAGCCGACTGAAATCGCCGACGCCGTAGCGTTTCTCGCGTCGGGCAACGCATCGTTCATTACCGGTAGTGAGCTCGTCGTCGACGGCGGTCAAAGCCTGCAGATTGGATGACGTCAATGCCTAAGCATCTGTCAGTGGGAGTCATCGGCGCCGGTCCGGGCGGTCTCGCGCTCGGAATCTTTTTGAAGAAGGCCGGCTACGATGATTTCACGGTCTTTGACCGCGAGGACGGTGTCGGCGGGACCTGGCGGATCAACACCTATCCCGGTCTCGCCTGTGACGTGAAGTCGCACTTGTACTCGTATTCGTTTGACCTGAACCCCCATTGGTCTCGGTTGTGGTCGGGGCAATCCGAGATCCTGCAGTACTTCGAAGAATGCGCCCAGCGCTATGACCTCGAGTCACACCTAATGCTGTCTACCGAGGTCGTGTCTGCCCGGTGGGAGGCCGACGACCAAGCCTGGCGGCTGACGACAAAGGATGGCAGGCAGTTTCAGTTCGACGTCGTGGTTTCCGCGGTCGGACTGTTCACCCAGCCGGTGATGCCGGATCTCGTAGAGGAGGAGCCGTTCACCGGGGCCCTGATGCATACCGCTCGGTGGGATCACTCGGTCGATCTGACCAATTCGCGCGTGGCCGTCCTTGGCACCGGCTCGACTGCGGCGCAACTGCTTCCCGAAGTAGCGAAGGTCGCGAAGAAAGTCTATTCCGTCCAGCGATCCCCGACGTGGATCTTGCCCAAGCCGGATAGGCCGTACACCGACCGGGAGAAGTGGCTGTTCGCCCATGTTCCTTTCGCCAAGAAGGTCTATCGAACGCGGCTATGGCTGCGAAGCGAGTCGAACATCTCGGTGATCGAGAACGGCAGCGACAAAACGCAGGAGTTCAAGGGCATGGCTCTTCGCCAGCTCGAAGCGACGGTCCCCGATGAAGAGTTGCGCCGCAAGCTGACACCGGAGCATCCCTTTGGTTGCAAGCGGCTGGTTTTCGCCACCGACTACCTGCAGGCGATGACCAAACCTCACGTGGAGGTGGTATCCAGCCCAGCACGATATCTACGTTCACGGTCGCTGATCACCGCAGATGGTTCAGAACTGGACGTCGACGTTGTCCTGTGCGCCACCGGTTATGCCGCGGCCGACTACCTCGGCCAGATCGACGTGATCGGCGAGGGTCAGGCGTCGCTGCGCGAGACCTGGCGTGACGGCGCCTACGCCTATCTGGGCATGGCCGTGCCAGGGTTTCCGAACTTCTTCATGCTCTACGGCCCGAACACCAACGTCGGTTCCAACAGCGTCATCTTCATGCTCGAGGCACAGGCCCACTACGTTGTGCGCGCGCTGAAATACATGCGACGCCGGCGGAAGTCCTATGTTGCGGTTCGGC
>CBAAAS010000079.1:0-8705 GCA_964658855.1 uncultured Mycobacterium sp. | reverse complement strand
C
The DNA here is from genome assembly GCA_964658855.1 of uncultured Mycobacterium sp. Lineage (GTDB taxonomy): Bacteria > Actinomycetota > Actinomycetes > Mycobacteriales > Mycobacteriaceae > Mycobacterium. The sequence goes on along the minus strand of CBAAAS010000079.1, from coordinate 8,704 downwards.
GAGTGCTGAACACGCTTTCGGGCGTCAACGCATCCGGTAGCGGCTCGAGCCAGTGATGGCTGCCGCCGTGCGCGCCGAGATCGACGTCGGGGTCGTCCGAACCCGCGCCCAGACCCGCGGGCAGCACCCGACGGGCACGATTCTCCAGCGCACGCAGGCAGGCCGTGGTGGCGATCCGGTACAGCCAGGTCCGTAGTGCGGCGCGTTCCTCGAACGCCGCGTAGCCCCGCCAGCCGCGGACATACGTCTCTTGAACGAGATCTTCGGCGTCGTGCACCGAGCCGAGCATTCGGTAACAGTGCGCAATCAGCTCACCGCGAAACGGCGCTGCCTGCTCGATGAAATCCTCTTGGGCCGGCACGGTGGTTCTCCTATCTCAGGCAAGGGGCCCTCGATGAATACAGAGACGTCCGGCCCGCAAAATTCATCGGTCGCGCCGCGATGAATTCCGGCCATCGGACGTATCCAACTCACTATGACCCTTCACCAACCGATTGAAGAACAGACCGAGGACCTAACCGGTACGACGGCGATCGTGACCGGCGTCAGCCGCGGATTCGGACGAGCCATCGCCGTGGAGCTGGCCGCTGCCGGTGTCCACGTTGTCGGCGTTGCCCGCGATAGCGCGAAGCTGGACGAACTGCGCGACGAGTTCGGCGACACGGTCACCCCGGTGGCCGCTGACGCCGCCGACCCCGAGGTGGCCGAACGCCTGATCGACGAGCATCATCCGCGCACTCTGGTGCTGTGCGCGGGCGCGAACCCGACAATGAGCCCACTACAGGAACAGACGTGGCAGAGCTTCAGTCGAACCTGGGACGTGGACGTCGCGCAGGCGTTTCACTGGAGTCGACTCGCGCTGCGGGGCCCACTGGCGCCAGGTAGCTCGGTGATCTTGATGTCCAGCGGCGCTGCCGTCAACGGCTCGCCACTGAGCGGCGGCTATGCGGGAGCGAAGGCGGCGGTCAAGTTCATCGCCGACTACGCCGCGATCGAATCCCAGCGGGCCGGACTGGGTATCCGATTCGTATCGGTGCTGCCGAAGCTGACACCGGCCACCGAGTTGGGCGCCGCGGCGGTAACGGCGTACGCCGAACGGCAAGGGGTAGACGTGGCGACATTCATTCGGGCCGGCGGGCCGGCGCTCACCGCGGAGCAAGTCGGCCGGTCGGTCTGGGAGCTCGCGGCCGGACGCCACCCGGACCACAGCTCGTACCTCCTCACAGCCGCAGGCCTATCGACACTGGCCACGACGAACTGAAATCGAAAGGCGGACAACAGATGAACACACCTCCAATCGTGTCGGCGCAGGACTGGGAGGCGGCGCGCCAACAGCTGCTGGTCAAGGAGAAAGAGGTGATGCGCGCGCATGACGCGCTGGCGGCGCAGCGACGACGGATGCCATGGGTGCCGGTCGACACCGAGTACGAGTTCGACGGACCCGATGGCAAGGCCAGCCTGCTGGACCTGTTTCAGGGTCGGCGTCAGCTCCTGGTCTACCGGGCCTTCGTCGGGCCCGACATCGACGGCTGGCCGGACCACGGTTGCCGGGGCTGCTCGATGATCGCTGATCACATCGGGAACCTGGCCCACCTCAACGCGCGCGACACCACGCTGGTGTTCGTCTCGCGCGCCCCGCAGTCAGGCATCGCTCGGCTCAAAGAGCGGATGGGCTGGCGGGCGCCGTGGTACTCGATCACCGATGGCTTCGACAAGGACTTCGGGGTGGACGACTGGCACGGCACCAATGCCTTTATCCACGACGACGACCGGGTCTATCGCACTTACTTCATCAACGGTCGCGGCGACGAAGTGCTGGGCAACACCTGGAGCTTCCTGGACCTGACCGCACTCGGCCGTCAGGAGGACTGGGAAGACTCACCGGCGGGCTACCCACAGAGCCCGCCGTATGAATGGTGGGACTGGCACGACACCTACGGCGATCACGCACCATCGCGCTGGTTCGGCGACCCTGACCCCAACGATCCCAACGATCAGCGGCCACCGCGCAGGTGACGTCCGGCGGCTGAATCGTCGGCAGTAAGTTTCTTCCGGTAAGGGAAACCGGAAGGGGGACGGCATGCCGGGACAGACCAGCGACGTCTGGGAGGCGATGTCCACCGCGCGGACGATCCGGCGGTTCACCGACCAGCCGGTTGACGACGCGACGTTGGAGCGTTGTCTGCAAGCTGCGATGTGGGCGCCATCGGGCGCCAACGCACAGGCATGGCGTTTCGTGGTGTTGCGCTCCCCCGAGCAGCGGGCGGTGGTGGCCAAGGCCGCCGCCCACGCCCTGGAAGTCATCGAGCCCGTCTACGGAATGAGCCGTCCCGCCGCCGACGACGACAGCCGTCGCGCCCGCACCAACCGAGCGACGTACGAGCTGCACGACCGGGCCGGTGAGTTCACGTCGATTCTGTTCGCGCAGAAGCACTTTCCGACGGCGTCTGAGCTACTGCTCGGCGGCTCGATCTTCCCGGCGATGCAGAATTTTCTGTTGGCCGCGCGCGCCCAAGGACTGGGCGCGTGCTTGACCAGCTGGGGCGCCTACGGCGGCGAGCAGTTGCTGCGGGACGCCGTCGGCGTACCCGACGATTGGATGCTGGCCGGGCACATCGTGATTGGCTGGCCCAAAGGCCGGCACGGGCCAGTTCGGCGCCGGCCGTTGGCTGAGGTGGTCAATGTCGACCACTGGGACGGGTTCGAAACCTGAACCGGCCGGCCTTGCCACGCGTGATTCCGACGGACAGTTGGTTTCGTCAACACAACGAAAGGCACGCATGAGCGGTATCGGACAGGGGATCAGCAGGTACGGGCTGGCGCTGGTTCTGGCGTGGATAGGGTTCGGCAAGTACATCAAGATGGAAAGCCGGGTGCTGATCGAGCACAGCCCGTTGATGAGTTGGGTCTATGACGTCTTCAGCGTCAACACCGTGGCGCGTGGTCTCGGGACGCTGGAGATCGTGGCCGCGATGTTGATCGTCACGCGACCGGTCTCGGCGCGGCTGTCCGCGATAGGCAGCGCGCTGGCGATCGTGCTGTTTTGCGGGACGTTGAGTTTCCTGTTCACCACGCCGGGGGTGATCAGCCGATTCGTCGGCCCGGTCCCGGTTCTCTCGGCGATGCCGGGACAGTTCCTACTCAAAGACGTTGTACTGCTTGGTGTCGCGGTCTGGACGCTGGGCGAGGCCCGCCAGGCTGAGCGCCTCGTCAGCTCTTGATGCCGGCGGTGAACAGATCGGGGATTGCCCGCGTCCATAGCGGCCGCCGCACCCGATGTTGCTCGACGATGGTGAACCCGGCGTCTTCGAAAAGTCGTCGCATCTCCGCCGGCGTCGGACTGTGCGCAGGTGTCAAAATGCTGGCCATCGGCAGGAGTTGCTGCCGGGCGCTCATTGTCGAGACGGCCACCAGCCCGCCCGGCGCCAGCACGCGATGGAAGTCGCGTAGAGCGGCCGGCTGATCGAAGAAGTGGAAGGCCGAGGTCGTTACGACCGCGTCGAGGGTCCCGTCGTCGAACGGCAGCCGTTCGGCGGGGCCGCGTCGCCAGTCGACGTCGCTCGATCGGGATTGGGCTTGTCTGAGCATGCCCTCGGACATGTCCACGCCGTAGACCGCAGCGGGATGCAGGTCCCGCTGGATGCGGTCAGCCAGAATCCCTGTGCCACAGGCAATATCGGCTACCCGCCCCGACTGGTGGTCGCGCAGTTGCGCGACCACCTCGTCGTGAGCCGGGCGGTAGACCCACTGCTGTAAGAACGGCAGGTTGTAGGCCGGGGCCGCTACGCCCCAGAACCGCGTGACGACGTCGTTGAAACCGCGACGTTGCGGCGCCTGCTGCGTCACTTGGTCGAGGTGTAGTAGATCGTGTCGGCCATCGACACCGAGTCGCTGGTCTGCGGGACCGGCGGAAGACCATGCTCGGCCAGCAGCTGGCTCATCGGCTGTCCGCTCGAGTTCCAGCCCAACCCGTTGAGGTACTCGGCGACGTCGTTGCGGTCGCCCTGGTAGCCGAGTTCCTCGAAGTTGAGGTCGAAGCCGTGGGCGCGCCACTGGTCGGTGGCCTGCTGCATCAACTCGCGCGCCTTGTCTTGATCGACCTCGGGCATGTCCGGAATGGCCTCAGTGGCCAGCCGGCTGCCGTCGGCGCTGAGCGCGGCGATGTTGTCCAACAAGCGGTCCTGTGCCTCCGGCGGCAGATAGCCGAGCAATCCCTCGGCGATCCAGGCGGTCGGCTGGGTCCGGTCGAATCCGGCTGCAGTCAGCGCAGCCGGCCAGTCGTTGCGCAGGTCGACGGCGACCGTGCGACGGTCGGTGGTCGGGCTGGCACCCAGATCGGACAGCGTCTGGGTCTTGAATGCAATCACCTCGGGCTGGTCGACCTCGAAAACGGTTGTGCCGGTGGGCCAGTCCAGTCGGTAGGCGCGGGCATCGAGACCGGAGGCCAAGATGACGGCCTGCCGAATGCCGGACTGGGTTGCCTCGGCGAAGAACGCGTCAAAGAACCGTGTCCGGGCGGCCATCGCGTCGGGCATCTGCTGGAGCTTCCAGGTGGAATCGTCGGCGTCGACGTCGGCGGCATCGAGATCTCCGGAGGCCCAGCGGGTGAGGAAATCGACGCCGACGGCGCGCACGAGGGGCTCGGCGAACTGGTCATGGATGATGGGGTTATCGGCCTTGGTGGCGACGGCCCGGGCTGCGGCCACCATCGTCGCGGTGGCTCCTACGCTCGTGGCGAGGTCCCAGGTGTCGTTGTCGGTGCGCGGCATTGCGTGCTCCTTAGTTAGTCGGGACGTTATTTAGTTAGCATAACAAGTATTTAGCTGAGCTATCAAGTTTGTCGGCTGATCGAGGCCGTGACCTGGGCAATGCGCCGACCGACGGCGTCGATCCGTCGGCGTGACAGGGCCTGCAGTGGGTGGACGGCGACGATCATCGGCACCCGGCCGTGGTGATCGAAGACCGGCGCGGCGATGGTCGCGACCGCCCGCTCCTGGCGTGCGGTGCCGTCGTCGGGCAGAAAGCCGATCGTGGTGAATTCCATCAGCAACTGATCGGTGATCTCGCGGACGTGCTCGGGCAGCCCATCACTGGGCAATGTCTCCATGATGCGGGCAGCCTGGGTCAGGGCCGGCGTGGTGCAGTCCACATCGAATCCGCGGCGCCGGGTGTGGGCCAGCACCTCTTCGAGGCGACGGGTGAGCACCGGGTTGGTGGCTGCGCTGCGGCCGATCCAGGCCCGCTGCTCCTCTTCGGTATCCCACGCGGCGAACGCGACTCCGAACGGCGGGGCGTAGCGGATCCGCTCGCCGGGTGCGCCGATGGACCGCTGGCCGGCATCCTCGAACGAGGTGATCACCAGCGAATCGCCAACTCGTTCGACAACTGAACTGGCGTAACCGAATTCGTTGGCAAGATCGAGTGCCGCCGTTCGGGCGGCGTGCGCCATCGGCCGGGCCGTCTCAACCCGGGTCGCCACTACCGCCAGCGCTGGACCCAGCGAGTAGGTCTTGTCGACCGGATCGCGACTGACCCAGCCGCGTTCGCACAGGGTGGCCAGGATGGCGTGGGCGGTTGCCTGGGTCAGTCCGAGTTCACGCACCACATCGGAAAACCGCAGCCGGGCCTCGTCTGAGCCGGCGAGTAATTCGACGACGTCGAGTACGCGCGCAGTCGGGGGAGACAGTGGAATTGCTTGACTTCCTTCCGCGCGGCTTTCTACGCTGGGCTTCTGATTATCGAGATGCTATCTCGAATATTCGAAAACAACCAAGCACAAAGGGGTGCGCGGATGCGTGCAGTGGTGTTGCGTGGCGGTCGGCTCGACGTCCGAGAGGTCGACGACCCTGTCCCCGGTCCCGGCGAGCTGCTGCTGCGAACGCTGAGCACCGCGATCTGCGCATCGGACGTGCACTTCATGGATCACCCGGAAATGGGGATTAACGACCCGACCGGCCGTTCGCTCTACGACGCGGACCGCGACATCGTGCTCGGCCATGAATTCGTCGGTGAAGTCATCGGGCACGGACCGGACTGCACCGGGCAACTTCCGGTCGGTACCCGCGTCACCTCCATTCCCATTCGCGCGGTCAACGGCGGTGCTGACGGCGTGCGTATCATCGGTCAGCACCCGGAGGCGCAAGGCAGCTTCGGTGAACTGGTCGTTGTCGGTGAGTCACTTGCCAAACCGGTCCACGGCAGCGTGTCCAGCGACGCCGCGGCCCTGACCGATGCGTTCGCGGTCGGTGAGTTCTATGTGCGCTCGGCGAGGATGGAGCCCGGCGAGATACCGGTGGTCATCGGTGCCGGCGCGATCGGGCTCTCCGCTGTCGCCGCGCTGGCCGTTCGCGGAATTGAGCCAATCATCTTGTCGGACTACAACTCTGAACGCCGAGACTTGGCGTGCGACAGTTTCGGCGCGCATGTCGCGGTCGACCCCGCTGAACGCTCGCCGTTCGACGTCTGGCGTGAGCTGCGGGTGGAGCGCGGACAGTGGGGCCCGATGGTCGTCTTCGAATGTGTCGGCGCCTCGGGCCTGATTCAGAAGATCGTCGACTCCGTCGACATCGGCACCCGGATCTATTGCGCTGGAGGTTGGTACACCGGCGATTCGCTGAACATCACCGACGCAACCCGTCAGGGCGTCACCATCCAATTCGGCGGCGGCCCGCATCCGCAGGACTGGTACGGCACGCTCGATGCGATCGCTGCCGGCCGACTCGACCCGATGCCGAGCGTCGGGGCGGTCATCAGCCTCGACGAGGTGCCGGACGCACTCGACTCGGCCCGAAAGTCCGACGGTCCACCGCGAATAGTCGTGCATCCGAACGGAGATGTGAAGTGAGCGAACGAGAAGACCGTCAAGACATTTCAGAAGTTCTGCTGCGCTACGCGACCGGCATAGACCGCCGGGACTGGCCGTTGTTCCGCACAGTGTTCACCGACGACTGCGAGCTGAACTACGGCGAAATCGGCTCCTTCAAGGGCGTCGACGCGATCACCGAATTCATGGATCAGGCGCACGCGATGGCAAGCCACACCATGCACCGGCTGACCAACCAGGTGATCACCGTCGACGGCGACGAAGCCGAGTCGCGGACCTACGTCGACGCGCTGATCATGTTGGGCGACAGTAACTCCGGCGTGAATGCGGCCGGCTTCTACGACGACGATCTGGTCCGGACCCCCGACGGGTGGCGGGTGGCCCGTCGCCGGTTCGTCCAAGTGCGGATAGCGCCGGTGGGGCAGCCGTCATGACGTTCGCGGACAAGTACGGTCCGTGGGCACTGGTCGCCGGCGCTTCCGACGGCGTGGGCGCCGCATTCGCCGACGGCCTTGCCCAACGTGGTGTCAACGTCGTGCTGCTGGCACGGCGACAGGCTGTGCTCGACGAGGTCGCGGCCGGCATCGCTGAGCGCACCGGTGCCGAAACCCGCACGCTGGCGGTTGATCTCGCGAGTACAGATGCCTCAGCGCAGGTGGCCGCCGCGACCGCCGACCTCGACATCGGCTTCCTGGTGTACTGCGCCGGGGCCGATCCGAACTTCGAGCCGTTCCTGGCCAACCCGATCGGGACCGCGGAGGCGATGGTGCATCGCAACTGCGTCGTGCCGATGCAGTTGTGCCACCATTTCGCGCCGGCGATGGTTCAGCGCGGACGCGGTGGGATCGTGGTGTTCGGCTCGGGTGCGGGACTCGCCGGCGGCCCGAACATGGTGGCCTACGGCGCCAGTAAGGCATTCGACATGGTGTTCACCGAAGCGCTGTGGAGCGAACTACATGACAAGGGCGTCGACGTGCTCGGCCTCATTCTCGGCAAGACCAACACACCCGCGCTGCGCAAGCTCGAACACACTCGCGGGCAGCTGGAGTCAGAAGACACGGCACCCACCGATGCCGATAGCGTCGAGACGGTAATCGCCGAGGCCTTCGAAAACCTCAGCAAAGGACCGACTTTGATGGTCGGGGAGATGATGCGCAATGTTGCACCGATGTTGGCGTCGTTGAGCCGCAACGAGGTCGTCAACCTGATGGCGCAAGCTCAAGCCGCCGCGATGGGTGCCGACTAGCAAGGAAGGCCAAAGATGGATGCCGCCGCAGAACTGCGCGAGATCGAGGCGATCAAACAGTTGAAGGCGCGCTACTGCCGACACTTGGACACTAAGGATTGGGCGGCGTGGCGGACAATCTTCGCCGACGACTTCGTCAGTGACACATCGGAGTCGGGTGGCCAGGTGATTGTCGGGGCTGACGAATTCGTGGCCTACCTTCGCAAGACGCTCGGCAAGCCGTCCCAGCCCACGGTGCACCAGGTGCACGCCCCGGAGATCGAGCTGTTGTCGGAGACGACTGCCCGGGGTGTGTGGGCTCTCGAGGATGTGGTGCGGCTGGCTCCCGGTGTGAATTTGAACGGCTACGGCCACTACCACGAGACCTACGAAAAGGCCGACGGGCAGTGGCGAATCAAGACGTCGAAGCTCACCCGGCTACGGGAAGACATCTTCAATCCGGTTTTCTCGCTGCGTGTTTCGGAGCGTATGCGGAACGTCGGAGCCAAAGTGGCGCAACGTTTCTTGCCACAGTGAGGGTCGACACGGTACTGGTCACCGGCGCATTCGGCCGCCACCGCCGCAGCCGGTAAGGCCTGGCTTCGATGGAGCGCGGGCGTCAATGGGACCGGAGAAGCGACCGTAGTTGCGCTGGA
>CBAAAS010000078.1:0-8776 GCA_964658855.1 uncultured Mycobacterium sp. | reverse complement strand
CTGTTCGCCCGGCCGCGGCTGCGGGTCGGCGCGGCCGGTCTGTCGGTGCGCAATGTGCTCAGCGACCGACTGGTGCCCTGGGACGACCTTGTCGGCGTGTCGTTTCCCGTCGGTGCCCGCTGGGCGCGCATCGATCTTCCCGACGACGAATATGTGCCGCTGATGGCCATCCAGTCCGTCGACAAAGACCGCGCCGTGGCCGCGATGGACACCGTCCGGGGTCTGCTGTCGCGTTACCGTCCAGACCTCGCAACGCACTGAATTTTCTGTGGTTCGCGTTGTCGACCGACGTTCATCGAGTGTGAAGCTGGCCGCACGCTGGTCACCGACCGTGCGGCTGGCTTCACCCACACTGCGCCTCGACTACGCGTCGTCGGCGTCGGCTGGCGCGACTAGCCTTAGACACCGTGGCTGATCCCGCGACCTACCGCCCTGCTCCCGGGTCGATCCCGGTCGAGCCCGGCGTGTACCGGTTCAGCGATCCGCACGGCCGGGTGATCTATGTCGGCAAGGCAAAGAGCCTGCGCAGCCGGCTGAACTCCTACTTCGCTGACATCGCAAGCCTGCATCCGCGCACTCGCCAGATGGTGACAACCGCTGCCAAGGTGGAGTGGACGGTGGTCAACACCGAGGTCGAGGCGCTGCAGCTGGAATACAACTGGATCAAAGAGTTCGACCCTCGGTTCAACGTCCGTTATCGCGACGACAAGTCCTACCCGGTGCTGGCGGTCACCCTCAACGAGGAATACCCGCGGCTGATGGTCTACCGCGGACCGCGCCGGAAAGGCGTCCGCTATTTCGGGCCCTATTCGCATGCCTGGGCCATCCGGGAAACTCTGGACCTGTTGACCCGGGTCTTCCCGGCGCGCACCTGCTCGGCGGGAGTGTTCAAGCGGCACAACCAAATCGACCGCCCTTGCTTGCTGGGCTACATCGACAAATGTTCGGCCCCGTGCGTCGGGCGGGTCAGTGCCGAACAACATCGGCAAATTGTGCAGGACTTCTGCGATTTCCTTTCCGGCAAAACCGACAGGTTCGCCCGTGAGCTGGAGCACCGGATGCACGCGGCGTCCGACGAATTGAGTTTCGAGCGCGCCGCACGGCTACGCGACGACCTCGGTGCGCTGAGACGGGCTATGGAGAAGCAAGCGGTAGTCCTCGGTGACGGTACCGACGCTGACGTGATGGCCTTCGCCGACGACGATCTCGAAGCCGCCGTCCAGGTGTTCCATGTCCGCGGCGGGCGGGTCCGCGGCCAGCGCGGTTGGATCGTCGAAAAGCCCGGTGATCCCGACGATTCCGGTGAGGCGCGACTTGTCGAGCAGTTCCTGACTCAGTTCTACGGCGATCAGGCCGAACTCGGTGGGGCCGCCGATGAATCCACCAACCCGGTGCCTCGCGAGGTACTGGTTCCGTGTCTGCCGCCGAACGCGGAGGAGCTGACCACCTGGCTGTCCGATCTGCGCGGGTCGCGGGTGAATTTGCGGGTCCCGCGCCGCGGCGACAAGCGGGACCTCGCCGAGACCGTGCAGCGCAACGCCAAAGACGCTTTGCAGCAACACAAGCTGAAGCGAGCCGGCGACTTCACTGCCAGGTCCGCTGCGCTGCAGAATATTCAAGAGGCGCTCGGTTTGGCTGACGCGCCACTGCGGATCGAATGTGTTGACATCAGCCATGTGCAGGGCACCGACGTTGTGGGGTCGCTGGTGGTGTTCGAAGACGGGTTGCCGCGCAAGTCCGATTACCGCCACTTCGGGATCCGGGAAGCGGCCGGCCATGGTCGCTCTGACGACGTCGCCTCGATCGCCGAGGTCACCCGCCGTCGTTTCATTCGGCACGTCCAAGACCAAGAGGACTCGAAAGTCCTTTCCCCCGAGGGTAAATCGCGCAAATTTGCTTACCCGCCCAACCTGTATGTCGTTGACGGCGGCGCTCCGCAGGTCAACGCGGCCAGTGCAGTGCTCAAGGACTTGGGCGTCACCGACGTTGCGGTGATCGGCCTGGCCAAGCGACTCGAAGAGGTGTGGGTGCCTTCGGAGCCCGATCCGATCATCCTGCCGCGCAACAGCGAGGGGCTCTATCTGCTGCAGCGGGTGCGCGACGAAGCACACCGGTTCGCGATCAACTACCACCGCAGCAAGCGGTCCAAGCGGATGACCGCGTCGGCGCTCGACTCGGTCCCCGGACTGGGTGAGCATCGCCGCAAGGCACTCGTTACTCATTTCGGCTCACTGGCCCGGCTGCGGGAGGCTACGGTCGACGAGATCACGTCCGTTCCGGGCATCGGGGTTGCGACAGCCACGGCCGTGCTCGACGCTCTGCGGGGCGACGCCCCTGGAACGGACGACGCTGGAACGGACACCGCGGAGCAGGACCGGATCGCGGAACGGGCATCGGGATGACAGGCGAGGGGATGGACGGTCCGAAGCAAGCCGGGTCGCTGGAGCAGGCTGACAGCCACGCTGCCACAAGCGAATCCGGTATCGACGTGGTGCTTGTCACCGGGTTGTCCGGTGCCGGTCGTGGCACGGCGGCCAAGGTGCTCGAGGACCTCGGCTGGTATGTCGCCGACAACCTGCCACCTCAGTTGATCACCCGGATGGTCGACCTCGGCCTGGATGCGGGATCCCGAATCACACAGCTGGCCATCGTGATGGACGTCCGTTCGCGCGGGTTCACCGGCGACCTGGATTGGGTGCGCAACGATCTGGCTACTCGCAACATCACCCCGCAGGTGTTGTTCATGGAGGCTTCCGACGACATGTTGGTGCGTCGGTACGAACAGAATCGCCGCAGCCACCCGCTGCAGGGCGAGCAGACGCTGGCCGAAGGTATCGCCGCCGAGCGCGAGATGTTGGCTCCGGTTCGCGCGACCGCCGACCTGATCATCGACACCTCGACGCTTGCGGTGCGCGAGCTGCGGGAGAGCATCGAACGCGCCTTCGGCGGCGAGACGGTCGCGCAGACCGCCGTCACCGTCGAGTCCTTCGGCTTCAAATACGGTCTGCCGATGGACGCCGACACCGTGATGGACGTCCGCTTCCTGCCCAATCCGCACTGGGTCGACGAGCTACGCCCGCTCACCGGTCAACACCCTGATGTCCGCGACTACGTGCTTGGCCAGACCGGAGCGGCGGAGTTCTTGGAGACATACCATCGGTTGCTGTCCTTGATTGTCGAGGGCTACCACCGCGAGGGGAAGCGCTATATGACTGTGGCGATCGGCTGCACCGGTGGTAAACACCGCAGCGTCGCCATTGCCGAGGCATTAGCGCGACTGCTTGAGCCCGACAAGCAGCTGACGGTGCGGGTACTGCACCGGGATCTGGGCCGCGAATGAGTCGGCGGATCGTAGCCCTGGGTGGAGGGCACGGCTTGTACGCCACGCTGTCGGCTGCCCGGCGACTGACTCCGCACGTGACGGCGATCGTCACCGTCGCCGATGACGGCGGCTCATCGGGGCGCCTGCGCAGCGAGCTCGACGTGGTGCCGCCGGGGGATCTGCGAATGGCGTTGGCGGCCTTGGCTTCTGACAGCCCGCAGGGCCGACTGTGGGCGACCATCTTGCAGCACCGGTTCGGCGGAAGCGGCGCCCTGTCGGGCCACCCGATCGGCAACTTGCTGCTGGCCGGACTCAACGAGGTGCTGGCCGATCCAGTTGCCGCGCTCGACGAAGTCGGCCGGATTCTGGGCGTGCGGGGCCGGGTGCTGCCGATGTGCCCAATCGCACTGCAGATCGAGGCCGACGTCTCCGGACTGGAAAGCGACCCGCGGATTTTCCGGGCGATCCGCGGACAAGTGGCGATCGCGACCACACCGGGCAAGGTCCGCCGGGTGCGACTGCTGCCCGGCGATCCGCCGGCCACCCGTCAGGCTGTCGACGCGATCATGTCCGCCGATCTGGTCGTGCTGGGTCCCGGCTCGTGGTTCACCAGCGTGCTCCCGCACGTGCTGGTGCCCGAGTTGGCCGCGGCGTTGCAGGCGACCTCGGCCCGTCGTGCGCTGGTGCTCAATCTGGTGGCCGAACCGGGGGAGACGGCCGGGTTTTCGGTCGAGCGCCATCTGCATGTACTTGCCCAGCACGCGCCCGGTTTCACCGTTCACGACGTGATCATCGACGCCGAGCGGGTGCCGAGCGAGCGCGAGCGCGAGCAGCTACGGCGGACCGCAACTCTGCTCAACGCCGAGATTCAATTCGCCGACGTGGCGAAGCCTGGTACACCTTTACATGACCCGGCCAAACTGGCCGCGGCGCTGGACGGAGTCGGCGTGCGCGATCCCGGACGGCCGCCGCCAGCTGCGACGTCCACCGACGCATTGGCGATCGAGCAAGAACGTCAGCGAACCGGCACCGATGGACCGGGTCGCAACGGACCGAGGGGTGACGACGAGTGGCGATGACGGCCGAAGTCAAAGACGAGTTGAGCCGCTTGGTGGTGACCGCGGTGAGCGCGAGGCGCGCTGAAGTGACGGCGCTGCTGAGATTTGCCGGCGGGCTGCACATCGTGGCGGGCCGGGTGGTGGTCGAAGCCGAAGTGGACCTGGGCAGCATCGCGCGGCGGCTGCGCAAGGACATCTTCGATCTCTACGGCTATAACGCTGTTGTACATGTGTTGTCTGCCAGCGGAATTCGTAAGACGACGCGTTATGTGTTGCGCGTTGCCAACGACGGTGAGGCGTTGGCTCGACAGACCGGGTTGCTCGATCTGCGTGGTCGGCCGGTGCGTGGCTTGCCGGCCCAGGTGGTCGGCGGCAGCATCGGGGACGCCGAAGCTGCCTGGCGCGGCGCCTTCCTGGCGCACGGTTCGCTGACCGAGCCCGGTCGTTCGTCGGCGCTGGAGGTCAGCTGCCCGGGCCCAGAAGCTGCGCTGGCGCTGGTGGGCGCAGCTCGACGGCTCGGCATCAGCGCTAAGGCGCGGGAGGTTCGCGGGGCCGACCGGGTAGTGGTGCGCGACGGCGAGGCCATCGGAGCGCTGCTGACCCGGATGGGCGCCCAGGACACCCGGTTGATCTGGGAGGAGCGGCGGATGCGCCGCGAGGTCCGGGCCACGGCCAATCGGCTGGCCAACTTCGACGACGCTAATCTGCGACGTTCGGCGCGTGCCGCGGTTGCCGCCGCCGCCCGGGTGGAACGTGCACTGGACATCCTGGGCGACACCGTCCCTGATCATCTGTCGGCAGCGGGCAGGCTGCGCGTCGAACACCGGCAGGCCTCGCTGGAGGAGCTCGGCCGGTTGGCCGACCCGCCGATGACGAAAGACGCTGTGGCCGGGCGTATTCGGCGACTGCTGTCGATGGCCGACCGCAAGGCCAAGGTCGACGGGATTCCGGACACGGAGTCCGCCGTCACCCCGGATCTGCTTGAAGACGCCTAGAGGCCGAGGCTCGTCAGTTCGGTCAGGAACGTCAGGGTTTCGGACGTGTTCTGCACGTCGTTCGCTATGCCCAGTGCATCGGCGACGATCGAGGCGTTGCCATCGGTAATCCCGGCGGGACTACCGTTTGCTAATTGCTCTCCGAGGTTCACCACGATGCTGTCCAGGTTTAGTTCGTTGGAATACAGCGCGCTCAGGTCGGCGACAAGCAGGGGATTCGTCTCGTCTTGCGCGGTGGTCGTCGGCAGGAACGCGATGGACTGGTTGATCTGGTCCTGGAACGTCAAGGCTTCGGCGATCAGCGGCAACTCTTTGGAATCCGTGGCGGCCACGATGGGCGGCAGGTCAGGGAATTGAAGGGCGTTGATGTCGTCGGCCAACTTGGTGCCCTCAGTCGCTATCACTCCGAGGTCGCTTGTTGCAGTCGCGTCCGACGGAAACGGGTCCTGTCCGAGCTCAATCCCGCTGGCGCTGAACAGGTTATACGGCTGGGTGAGATTGCCGAAAAAGAACGAGTCCTCATAGGAGCCGAAAGAGTTGGCGAAGTTGAACGCGTCGCCGTAGATCGACGAAATATCGGAGTAGGCACCGCCCACGTCGCCTTGGGCGAGCGGGCTCGCAAGCAGCGCCAGGAAAGCTGCGCCTGCGCCGGCCGTAAGCAGTCGAGTACGGGGGCTGAAATCAGCCATAGATTTTCCTTAACGGATCCCAAGAGGTGACCACACGTTCGTACCGGCGATAACACGGCGACGTCAACGAATCAACGGACACTCACAGCAATCCTCAAGACAGGCTTGGTAATCCCGCTAGATTGATCACGCCAACGGTGGCAGACCTGAAACGAGGCCGTGATGGGATTCATCACCCCGGATCTTCCGGACGTCGACCCCGAGACCTGGCAGGCCCGGTCCGCAGCAGACCGGATACAGGTGGTGACCCGGCATTGGGTCGAGCACGGCTTCGGCACTCCGTCGGCGATCTACCTGCTGTACGTGTTCAAGATTGCCGCCTACGCCGCAGGCGCGGCCGCGGTCATCGCACTGACCCCAGGTCTGGGCGGGTTGGCCGACATCTCGGCGTGGTGGACGCAGCCGATCGTCTATCAAAAATTCATTGTCTTCACGATGCTGTTCGAGGTCCTCGGCCTGGGCTGCGGGTCGGGACCGCTGACCGCGCGATTCTTGCCGCCGATCGGGGGATTTCTGTATTGGCTGCGACCCAAGACAATTCGGCTGCCGCCCTGGCCTAACGAGGTTCCGTTCACCCGCGGAGACACCCGCACCATCTTCGACGTCGCGCTGTATGTGATCGTGCTGGCCTCCGGTGCATGGGCGTTACTCGCTCCCGGGCACGGCGGGTCAGTCACTGACAGCGGCGATGTGGGCTTGATCGACCCAATGCTGCTGCTGCCGACGATCGTCGCCTTGGCGCTACTGGGCCTGCGCGACAAGACGGTCTTCTTGGCCGCCCGCGGTGAGCATTACTGGCTGAAACTGATCGTCTTCTTCTTCCCGTTCACCGACCAGATCGCCGCTTTCAAGATCGTCATGCTCGGACTGTGGTGGGGCGCGGCGACTTCCAAGCTGAACCACCATTTCCCGTACGTCGTCGCGGCAATGACGAGCAACAATCCACTGCTGCGCGGCAGACCGTTCAACTGGTTGAAGCGCAGGCTCTACCGCGATCCGGTCAACGACCTCCGCCCCACCTGGATTCCAAAAGTGATGGCCCATGTCGGTGGAACCACGGCGGAAATGATCGTTCCGGCGGTGTTGGTCTTTGGCGCAGGCAATCATCCGTGGCGGTGGGCCCTGATCGCCTTCATGGTGATCTTCCACCTCAACATCATTTCCAACCTCCCGATGGGTGTTCCGTTGGAGTGGAACGTCTTTTTCATCTTCTCGCTCTTCTACCTGTTCGGGCACTACGGCAGTATCACGATCTACGACCTCAATTCGCCGCTGCTGCTGGCGGTGTTGCTGGCCGCGCTACTTGTGGTTCCAGTCGTGGGGAACATGTTTCCGCAACAGATTTCGTTCTTGCCCGCGCTGCGCTACTACGCGGGCAACTGGGCGTCCAGCGTGTGGTGCTTCCGTGACGGCGTCGAAGCGAAGATCGAGGCCGATGTCGTGAAAAGTTCGGCGCTGACCGTCAAACAACTTGCCAGACTGTACGACCCGGCAACCGCGGAAATCATCAGCGACAAAGCCCGCGCCTTCCGGGCCATGCATGTCCACGGTCGCGCACTCAACGGGCTGCTGCCCCGCGCGCTAGACAACGAAGCGGACTACGCGCTGCGAGAAGGCGAGACCGTCGCCGGGGCGCTGATCGGCTGGAATTTCGGCGAAGGTCACCTACACAACGAGCAGTTGGTGCAGGCGGTGCAGCGGCGATGCCAGTTGGAGGAGGGCGACCTGCGGGTGATCGTCCTGGAAGGCCAGCCGATCCAGACCAAAAAGCAGTGGTATCGCATCGTCGACGCCAAGAGCGGGTTGATCGAGGAGGGCTACGTCGCCGTCGACGACATGCTGGCGCGCCAGCCCTGGCCCGAGCCCGGCGACGAACTGCCTGTTCACCCCATCACCACGCGGTGAACGGCCCGGTCGGCGTGACCTAAACCACCGAATTCGCGAGGCATTGCCGCAGCTACTAGGCTGGCAACGAGCATTCGTCAGCCACGAAGGAGAGACACGTGACGGTCCGCGTAGGCATCAACGGCTTCGGTCGAATCGGGCGTAACTTCTACCGGGCGCTGCTGCTGCAGCAGGCCGCGGGCGCCGACACCGACATCGAGTTGGTCGCGGCAAACGACCTCACCGACAATGCGACGCTGGCGCATTTGCTGAAGTTCGACTCGATCCTGGGCCGGCTGCCCTACGACGTCAGCCTCGAAGGCGAGGACACCATCGTCGTCGGCGACCACAAGATCAAGGCGCTGGAGGTCAAAGAGGGCCCGGCCGCGTTGCCGTGGGGCGACCTCGGCGTCGACGTCGTCGTCGAGTCCACCGGCATCTTCACCAACGCCGCGAAGGCCAAGGGCCACTTGGACGCTGGTGCCAAGAAGGTGATCATCTCCGCCCCGGCCACCGACGAAGACATCACCATCGTGCTGGGCGTCAACGACGACAAGTACGACGGCAGCCAGAACATCATCTCCAACGCGTCGTGCACGACGAACTGTCTCGGGCCGATCGCCAAGGTGCTGAACGACGAGTTCGGCATCGTCAAGGGCCTGATGACCACCATTCACGCCTACACCCAGGACCAGAACCTGCAGGACGGTCCGCACAAGGATCTGCGTCGGGCCCGCGCCGCGGCGCTGAACATCGTGCCGACCTCCACCGGTGCGGCCAAGGCCATCGGCCTGGTGCTGCCCGAACTCAAGGGCAAGCTGGACGGCT
>CBAAAS010000077.1:0-8787 GCA_964658855.1 uncultured Mycobacterium sp. | reverse complement strand
GCGCCCCGGTCGTCGCGGGCGCCTCGGTTGAATTGGAACGCACTCTCGGCGTCTTCCTGCTGACGATGTTCGGCGTCGGCGAGACCGTTGGGTCCGGCATCTTCATCGTGCTCTCGCAATCGGTGCCGCAAGCCGGGCCGGCGGTCGTCATCTCGTTCATCATCGCCGGCCTCGCGGCGGGTCTAGCGGCGATCTGCTACGCCGAACTGGCCTCCGCGGTACCCGTCTCGGGATCTGCCTACTCGTACGCCTACGCCACACTCGGCGAATTCGCGGCGATGGGAGTTGCAGCCTGCCTATTGCTCGAGTACGGCGTGTCGACCGCCGCGGTGGCCGTCGGCTGGAGTCAATACCTCAACAAGCTGCTCGACAATGTTTTCGGATTCGTTCTGCCCCAATCTATTTCAGCGGCACCCTGGGACCCTCAGCACGGTATGGTCAACCTGCCGGCGATTGCTCTGGTGGCGATGTGCGCGTTGCTGTTGATCCGCGGCTCCAGCGCATCCGCTAAAGCCAACGCCGTGATGGTGATCATCAAACTCAGTGTGCTGGTGCTCTTCTCGGCCATTGCGTTCACCGCGTTCAATGCGGGCAACTTCAGGGACCTGGCGCCTTTCGGCGTCTCCGGCATCAGCCTGGCCTCGGGCACGATCTTCTTCGCCTACATCGGTCTAGACGCGGTCTCCACCGCCGGCGACGAGGTCAAGGACCCGCAACGCACGATGCCACGCGCGATCATCGCCGCGCTGCTGATCGTGACCGCAATCCATGTGCTCGTCTCCGTCGCCGCCCTCGGCGCGCAGCGCTGGCAGGACTTCAAGGGTGAGGAGGCGGTGCTGGCGGTGATCCTGGATCGCATCACCGGCAATACCGCGGGCAGCACGATTGTCGCCGCGGGCGCGGTTATTTCGATCTTCTCCGTCACCTTGGTGACGCTGTACGGGCAGACCCGCATCCTGTTCACGATGGGCCGTGACGGGCTGCTGCCGACAACTTTCGCGAAAGTGAACCCTCGCACCATGACTCCGGTGCGCAACACCCTGATCGTGGCATTCGCGGTGGCTGTGCTGGCTGCGCTCGTCCCGCTGGAACGGCTGGCCGAAATCGTGTCGATCGGCACGCTGACCGCGTTCATCGTGGTCTCCGCGGGCGTGATCGTGCTGCGAGTTCAGGAGCCCGACCTGCCCCGCGGTTTCAAGGTGCCCGGCTATCCGGTGACGCCCATCCTGTCCATCGCCGCGTGCGCCTACATCCTGTTCAGCCTGCACTGGTACACCTGGGTCGCTTTCAGCGCCTGGGTCGCGTTGGCGCTGGTCTTCTACCTCACGTGGGGCCGCCGGCACAGCGCCCTCAACTAGGGTGCGAAACATGCCCGCCAGATGCGCCAAGATGCCATTTCGTCTCCTGCTCGCCCTCGGTCTCGCCGCGACAGCTTCCGCGTGCGATCACGCCGCCCCGGAGAAGGTGTCCGAGAATCCACGTCAGGTGACCGTCGTCGGCTCCGGTCACGTGCAGGGCGTCCCCGACACGCTTACTGCCGACGTCGGCATCGAGTTCACCGCCCGCGACGTCACCTCGGCAATGGACCAGACCAATACCCGCCAGCAGGCGGTCATCGATGCCCTGGCCAACGCCGGCGCCGACCGCAAGGACATCAGCACCACCGACGTCAGCCTGCAGCCGCAGTACGACACCGCTGGCGCGGCCATCACCGGGTATCGCGCCAGCAACGCGATCCGGTTAAGGATCCACCCGGCCGGGACGGCGTCGCGGCTGCTGGCCGTCATCGTCGGCACCGGCGGCGACGCGACCCGGATCAACTCGGTCAGCTACTCGATCGCTGACGACTCGCAGCTGGTGAAAGACGCCCGGGCGCACGCGTTTCAAGACGCCAAGGACCGCGCCGCGCAATACGCGCAGCTGTCCGGCCTCGGGCTCGGTAAGGTCATTTCGATTTCGGAGGCGTCCGGAGGCGCCAGCCCTCCTACGATGCCCGCGCCGGTGCGAGGTGGCATGGCATCCGCGGTGCCGCTGGAGCCCGGCCAACAGACGGTGAGCTTCTCGGTCACCGCGGTCTGGGAGCTCCGCTAGTCCTCGTAGATCCGCGGGTCCAGGGTGCCGATGTAGGGCAGATCGCGGTAGCGCTCGTCGTAGTCCAGGCCGTAGCCCACCACGAACTCGTTGGGGATGTCGAAGCCGACGTAGGCGATGTCGGCATTGGCCCGCAGCGCGTCGGGTTTCCGCAGCAGCGTGCACACCCGCAGTGAGTGCGGACGGCGGGAGGCCAAGTTGCGCAGCAGCCACGACAACGTCAGCCCGGAGTCGACCACGTCCTCGACGATCAGCACGTCGCGCTCGTTGATGTCGCGGTCGAGGTCCTTGAGGATCCGCACCACGCCCGACGAGGATGTCGACGATCCGTAGGAGCTGACCGCCATGAACTCGAACTGGTTGGGCAGTGGAATCGCGCGGGCCAGGTCGGTGACGAACATGACCGCGCCCTTGAGCACGGTGACCAGCAGTAGGTCTCGACCGTCGACACCGGCGCGTTCGCGGTAGTCCTCACCGATCTGAGCTCCGAGCTCGGCGACACGGGCCTGGATCTGATCTTCGCGCAGCAGGACCGATTTGATGTCCCCTGCGTACAGCTCCGGTGAGTCCGCTGCCACGTGCACAGCGTGCCATGCCTGCGGGCTGGAGACCAACGGTGGCCCAATTTGGCCTGATTGCCGGGTTAGACCGGCTCCCGGTGCAGCGTCAGCAGCCCGTCGGTTCGCCCGGCGACCAACCGCTGCCTGCGCAACGCGGAACCGACTGCGACCCCACCCTGGCCACGCCAGGCGGTGACCAGAGTGTCCACTCCGCGAATCTGCTTGTCGGTCAACCCGATCGCGCCCCCGGCAATCAGCCAGTTGCGAATGACGCCCCGGCGAACCGGATCGGGCAGCGCCGTAAGCGCTCGGGCGTCGAGACCGTCGTTGGTCGCGGCGGTGTTCATCGCCCGATCGATCAGCGAGTCGATCAACTCGGTGTCCGCGCGCAGCGAGGTCGCGGTGCGGGCCAGCGCCTCGGCCACTCCCCCGCCGAGCACCGCCTCCAGCAGTGGCAGCACCTCGTGGCGCAGCCGGCTGCGGGTGAAACGCCGATCGACGTTGTGCGGGTCAACCCAGGCGATCACGCCCAACTCCACGCACGCGGCGTGGGTGAGCTCGCGACGCACCCCGAGCAGCGGCCGACACCAGGGCGGGTCGTAGGGACGCATACCGGCGATCGACCGTGCACCGGAGCCACGACCCAATCCGAGCAGCACGGTTTCGGCTTGGTCATCGAGAGTGTGCGCCAGCAACACCGGCCGGTCGTGACGGGCGTCGGCCAGTGCCCGGTAGCGGGCGTCCCGCGCCGCCGCTTCCGGGCCACCCGGACCGTCGACCTCGACGCAAAGAACTTGCGCCGCAACGCATCCCAATTGCTCAGCCTGGTGTTGGGCGGTGGCTGCCACCGCCGCCGAGCCGGGCTGTAATCCGTGGTCGACGATCAGCGCCGTGGTTGGCCGCATCGACGCGGCAATGCCGGTGAGCGCCAACGAATCCGGGCCACCGGACAGCGCCACACACCAACTTTCGGCAGCGCCGAGATGTTCCGTCGCGAACGCCGCCACCGCTGCGCGGAGGTCGGCTACAGCACCCGGTCGATCCATCGTTGCGGATTGTCGATCTCGATCGGCCGGGGCAGGGTGTCCGGACTGGTCCAGACGGTGTTGAACCGGGCCATTCCGACCCGGTCCACGACGTGGTCGACGAACGCCTTGCCCCGGGTGTACTGGCTCAACTTGGCGTCGATACCCATCAGCGCGCGCAGTAACCGTTGCAGCGGTGGCTGTTTGCGGCTTCGTCGCTCGTCGAAGCGGGCGCGAATGGTAGCGACCGACGGAACCACAACGGGGCCAACGGCATCCATCACATGATCGGCGTGACCCTCCAACAAGGTGCCGAGCACCAGCAGCTGATCCAGCGCCTCGCGTTGCGGCTCGGACTGCACGGCGCGCAACAACCCGAGGATGCCTGCCGAGTTCGGGTCGGACTGCGACGAGTCGCCGCGGCCGCGGGCGAATTCGGCCAACCGGCCCACCACCTGTGTGATGTCCTCGCTGGCATCGGCGGTCAGCACGCCGAGCGCCTGTGACATATACCCCGACAACCACGGGTTCGCGGTGAACTGCACCCGGTGGGTGACCTCGTGCAGACACACCCACAGCCGGAAATCGGCAGGCTCCAAACGTAATTGGCGCTCGACCGCGATGACGTTGGGGTAGACCAGCAGCAGCGTGCCGGCGTCGGTGAACGGGTCGTACTGGCCGAGGATGCCGGTCGCGACGAATGCCAGCACGGCACCCGTCTGCGCGCCCGCGAGGCGACCGCTGATCGCGCCGCGTGGCTTGTCGGTTCCACCCGTCATCACCCGCATCGACTGTGCAGCCGCCCGGATCCAGCCGGGCCGGTCGACGATGCGCGCTTCGGGGACCACTGCATCGGTGTGCAGACCGGTGACGTCGCGCACCTGCGGCTCGGCCGCTTTGGCTGCGGTGGAAAGGTTTTCGATCGCCTGGCGGCGGGTGTAGTCGGTGGACGGCGGACCCGGACGGGCCAGCCACTGGCCGACGGTCGCCGCGAATCCCCAGTCGACAGCACGCCCGACGGTGAGGTCGGCCGAGGCGGTCATGTGACGCATCCGCACGACCAGAGCGCGACGGCGACCGCGTCGATCGCCGTGCGGCCGGATTGCCCGGCGTCGTTGGAGATCAGCGCAAAGCTCAGTACCCGTCCACTCCGGTCGGTCACCACGCCGGCCAATGCGTTGATCGCGGTCAGCGAACCGGTTTTGGCGCGCAACCAGCCGGCCGGACCGGAACCTGCCGGAGTGCCGTCGACGAAGCGATCCGACAGCGTGCCGCTGCCACCGGCGATCGGCAACAGATCCAGCAGCGGGCGCAGCGTCGGCTCATCCGGGCCGGCTGCCGCCTGCACCACGGCATCGAGGGTTTTGGCGGTCAGGCGATCATCGACGGACAACCCGCTGGAGTCGCGCAGTATCGCGCTACCGGTGTCGATGTGCGCGGTGCTGAGCCGACTGGTCACCGCGTCGACGGCGCCGGTGAAGCTCAGCGGCCGCTGCATGGACGCGGCCACCTCGCGGGCGATGCATTCCGCCATCACGTTGTCGGAGACGTTCATCATTTCGTTGAGCCGGTCGATCAGCGGAGCCGACTGAACCGCGGCCAGTTGTCGCGCACCGGAGTCCACTGGCTGGCTGGTGACGGTCACGCGCTGCGGGTCGACACCCAGCGCGGCGGCCAGCGCGTGGCCGGCGTCCAGGGCGGGCGTCACCGATCGGCGTGACTCGTCGGTGGCCGGCTGCACCCGCCCGGCGTCGAGCATCACCGACTCGATCGGCGCGATGTCGCCGCCCTCGATGTCAGCCGGGTCCCAGCCGGGGGCGAAGGTGGGGCCGCTGAACAGAGAGGTGTTGACCTGAACGGCGCTCGGCGTCACGCCGCTGCGACGGACCTGATCGGCGAGATCGCTGAGCCGGGCCGCGCCGTGATACCAGGTGTCCTGCCCAGGCGCCGCGCCGGACAGAGTCGGGTCACCGCCACCGACCAGCACAATGACTCCAGCGGCCTCCGGCCTGTCGGCGGCTATGACGCGGGTGGTGACCCGCGCGTTGCGGTCCAGCGCCAGCAGCGCGGCGGCACTGGTCAGCGTCTTGTTGGTGGACGCCGGCTGCAGCGGGACGTCGTCGGACTGCTGCCAGAGCTCCTCGCCGGTGAGCGCGTCGGTGACTCGTGCGCCCAGCTTGCCCAGGTTGGGATCGGCCGCCGCCAGCGCCAGCGCCGCGGCCAGGGCCGGATGACTGGGTATCGGCGCGTTGGCCGCGACCGGGATGACGCCCGGCTTGGGCGTGACGGTCGTCGGCGGTGGCGGAACGTGCGCGCTGGCACCGCCACCATTGCTGGTCAGCAGCGCGGCGGCGGCCACCAGGGCAGCGACGATCGCCAGCACGCCCACTCCCACGATCAGGTGGGTAGACGTTCGCCACTGAGTGGGACGCATCGCTCTCCTGCCTTCTTTGGGCCTATTGTGCCCAAACCCCCGCGGACGGACGCGGTGCGGGAGCCCTACGATCAACGCCAAGCAACATTTCTCAGGCGAAGGAGCCGGACCGGTGCAATTCGACGTGACCGTCGAGATCCCCAAGGGTCAACGCAACAAGTATGAGGTCGACCACGAGACCGGGCGCGTTTTTCTGGACCGCTACCTCTACACATCCATGGTCTATCCAACCGACTACGGCTTCTTCGACGACACCCTGGGTGAAGACGGCGATCCGCTGGACGCACTGGTACTGCTTCCGCAGTCCGTTTACCCGGGCGTGGTGGTCAAGGCGCGGCCGGTCGCGATGTTCAGGATGACCGACGAGGCCGGTGGCGACGACAAGGTGCTGTGCGTGCCGGCCAAGGATCACCGCTGGGACCACATCCAGGACATCGGTGACGTCCCGCAGAACGAGCTGGACGAGATCAAGCACTTCTTCACGCAGTACAAGGCCCTCGAGCCGAACAAGTTCGTCAAAGGCGCCGACTGGGTGGGCCGCGAGGAAGCCGAGGCCGAGGTGCAGCGGTCGATCGAGCGGTTCAAAAAAGAAGGTCACTGACGGGCTAGTCGCTTCCGCGGGTGGCGATGATGCTGGCGGCCGCGGCGACAACGAGGGTCGCCGCGATCACCGCCAGGCTGACCAGAGTCGGTATCTCTGGGACTCCAAGGTGCTTGCCGCCGTTGATGAATGGCAGGTCGTTCTCGCGCAGCGCATGCAGGATCAGCTTGACGCCGATGAACACCAAGATCACGGCGAGCCCCTTGGACAGGTAGACCAGACGCTGCAGCAGGCCCTCGACGATGAAGTACAGCTGCCGCAGACCCATCAACGCAAAAACGTTGGCGGCCAACACCAAATACGGCTCCGAGGTCAGACCGTAGATCGCCGGGATGGAATCCAGTGCGAAGAGCAGGTCGGTGGCGCCGAGGGCGAGGACGACCAGCGCCATCGGCGTGATCGACCGTCGCGAACCCTCCTTGACGACGAGCTTGCGGCCCTGCCAGCTGTCGGTGACGCTCAGGTGGCTGCGGGCAAAACGGACCAACCCGTTCTCGCTGTTGGCGTCGTGCGTCGCACCGCGCGCCAATCGCACCGCCGTGTAGACCAGGAACGCGCCGAAAATGTAGAACACCCAGGTGAACCGCTGAATGGCCGCGGCGCCCAGCGCGATGAAGATGCCTCGGAAGACCAGAGCGATCACAATGCCGATGAAGAGGGCTTCACGCTGATAGACCCTGGGCACGCCGAAGCTCGCCATGATGATGACGAAGATGAACAGGTTGTCGACCGACAGGCTGTACTCGGTGAGCCAGCCGGCGAAGAACTGGATCGCGAACTGCCGCCCGTGAAAGAACCACGTCCAGATTCCGAAACATGCTGCCAGCCCGATGTAGGCCGACAAGCCGAACGCGGAGCGGCCGATCGTCGGCTCCCCTGACCGGCGCGCCATCACCAGCACGTCGAACAGCAGCACCCCCATGGTCACGCCCAGGGTGACGAACCACTCCAGCAGGGACACGTGCATGCGGATACCTCCGGTCGTTGGCAACCAGAGGTCTCTTCCACCGCCGCGATCACGACCGCGACGGCCCGCGGGCCGGTCACCCGATGCGGGGCGACGTGATGACGACTGCGCGGCCGAGGAATACTCCCCTCCTCGAGCAGTCTGTCAGGTATGTGGCATCGCGGCATGCGGTGGGCGGTGAGCGCTGTGAGTAGTTTCAAACAGTGACCGAAGTGGGCGGCAGCCCTAGTGTCGGAGCGTTCGCCGGCCCGATCGCCCGCAGCAGCATGGCCCGTGTGGGCACCGCGACCGCGGTGACCGCGGTCTGCGGCTACGCGGTGGTCTACCTGGCCGCTCGCGACCTGGCGCCGGCCGGATTCTCGGTTTTCGCGGTGTTCTGGGGGGCGTTCGGGCTGGTCACCGGGGCGGCTAACGGTCTGCTGCAGGAGACCACCCGCGAAGTTCGCTCCGCCGGCTACGCGGAGGTGCTGCCAGACGCGCGCACGCATCCGCTGCGGGTGGCGGCCATGGTCGGCCTCGGCGCCGCCGTCGTGATCGCCGGTAGCTCGCCGCTGTGGAGCGGCCGGGTGTTCGCGCAGGCCCACTGGCTTTCGGTGGGTCTGCTCAGCGTCGGGCTGGCAGGGTTCTGTCTGCACGCCACGTTGCTGGGCATGCTGGCCGGCACTAACCGATGGACGCAATACGGGGCGCTGATGGTCACCGACGCCGTAATCCGGGTGGCGGTCGCGGCGGCCACCGTGTTGATCGGCTGGGGCCTGGTCGGATTTCTGTGGGCCACTGTCGGGGGCGCGCTGGCCTGGCTGATCATGATCGGTGCTTCTCCGTCGACGCGGGCGGCAGCCCGGCTGCTGACGCCGGGCGGCATGGGCACCTTTCTGCGCGGGGCGGCACATTCGATCACCGCTGCCGGCGCCAGCGCGATTCTCGTGATGGGCTTCCCGGTGCTGCTGAAAGTCACGTCCAGCCAGCTCGGCGCCCAAGGCGGAGTGGTCATCCTGGCGGTCACATTGACCCGCGCCCCGCTGTTGGTGCCGCTGACGGCGATGCAGGGCAATCTGATCGCGCACTTCGTCGACCAGCGAACGGCCCGGCTCCGCGCGCTGCTGGCA
>CBAAAS010000076.1:0-8807 GCA_964658855.1 uncultured Mycobacterium sp. | reverse complement strand
GATTGTCCGCACGGCCGGCGATCAGTCGCGCCGACGCCAGGTTCAGTGCGGGATATATCTTGTCGCCCACCTTGACGTACAGAGCTCCGGAGTCGCGGTCGGCGATGATCGGTGACTCGTTGAGCTGGCCCGACGGGCTGATGAACGAGTACAGCAACGCTCCCAGGCAGCACACCAGGGCGGCGGACACAGATGCCACCACGGCCAACGTCTGACGCCGGCCCGGTTCGATCTCCATCCGCACCCGCCAGCGGGTCAACGCCATGGCGGTGCGGCGGGCCAGGAACTGGTAGCCCGTCACCTGGGTCCGGGTGGAGAGCCCTAGGCCGTAGCCTGAGCCCCGCTGCTGGTCACCGGCCATGTTTGCTCACATTCCAGGCAGACGCAGCAAGGGGCCGCGATGTAGTCCCACGTTTCACAGGGCTAACGGTAGGGCACCCCGCGCGACCTCGCCACGCGAACGTTCGAGCGCGAACGGTGTTCACGCCCGTGCCGGCTGTGGTTTGGGCCACAGTGCGCTCACCTGCCAATTGGTAGTGGGGAGACTCGACGAATCTTCACTGCGCATGGTACGGCCACCAGTAAACTCGGCCTGCCCAAACGACGACGTCGATGTGAACACTCGGGTCGCATTCACGCCATCTCGCCAAGCAAGATGGCGGTATGAGCCAAATGGCGCCGTCGTTGGTCGAACTCGCGGGTCGATTCGGGATCTCCTCTTATTACGAGGACTGGAGTGGTCGGCGGATCGACGTCCCGGAAGCCACTCTGGTGGCCGTGCTGGCCGCACTCGGCATCGCTGCCGCCGATGAGTCGGAACGCAATGCGGCCCTGACGGCGCACCTGCGAGCCCACTGGTCACGCGCCCTGCCGCCGACCATCCTCGGGCAGGCCGGCGCGCAGACGAAGTTCTGGGTGCATGTGACGCACGGTCAGCCCGCTGACGTATCGGTGGAGCTCGAAGACGGGACCGTCCGCACCGGACTGCGGCAGGTCGACAACTTCACCCAACCGTTCGACCTCGACGGCCGCCGGGTCGGTGAGGCCAGCTTTGTGCTGCCCGACGATCTACCGCTGGGGTATCACCGTGTGCGTCTGCGTTCCGGGGGCGACGAGTCCAGCGCCGCATTGATCGTGACCCCGGCCTGGCTCGGCGTACCGGAACGCCTCGGCGCCCGTCGCACCTGGGGGTTGGCCACTCAGCTGTACAGCGTCCGCTCCCAGCAGTCTTGGGGCGTCGGCGACCTCACCGACCTCGTCGACCTCGCGGTCTGGTCGGCATCACAGCATGGAGCCGGTTACATCCTGGTCAATCCATTGCACGCGGCAGAGCCGAGTCCCCCGATGGAGCCGTCGCCCTATCTGCCGACGTCGCGCCGTTTCGTCAACCCGTTGTATCTGCGGGTGGAAGCGATCCCGGAATTCGCGCAACTGTCCAAGCGCGGTCGGGTTGGGCGGTTGCGTGACGGCGTCCAGAATCGGGCGGCCGCGCTGGACTCGATCGACCGCGACAGCGCGTGGGCGGCCAAACGGGAAGCGCTGGAGTTGGTGTACGCCGTACCGCGCACAGTGGGTCGCGATTTGGCGTTCGCCGCGTACCGGGTTCGCGAAGGTGTGGCCCTCGACGACTTCGCCACCTGGTGTGCGCTGGCGGAAAAGCACGGCAGTGATTGGCATCAGTGGCCCAAGTCGGTGCGACATCCCGGTGCGGACGGCGTAGCGAAGTTCGTCGAAAAGCATTCCGCGACAGTTGATTTTCATCGCTGGCTGCAGTGGCAACTCGACGAGCAACTGGCCGCAGCGCAGACCCAGGCGGTGTCGGCCGGGATGTCGTTGGGCATCGTGCACGACCTCGCGGTGGGAGTGCACCCCAACGGGGCCGACGCATGGGCGTTGCAAGACGCGCTGGCGCTCGGCGTTTCGGCGGGTGCGCCGCCGGACGAGTTCAACCAGTTGGGTCAGGACTGGTCGCAGCCGCCGTGGCGTCCGGATCGGCTGGAGGAGCTGGAGTATCAGCCGTTCCGCGCTCTCATCCGCGGCGTGCTGCGGCATGCCGGCGGCGTGCGGATCGACCACATCATCGGCTTGTTCCGGTTGTGGTGGATTCCGCAGGGCCAGGCGCCGACCCAGGGAACGTACGTGCGTTACAACCACGAGGCGATGATCGGCATCGTGGCGTTGGAGGCGTATCGCGCGACGGCGTTGGTGGTGGGCGAAGATCTCGGCACCGTCGAGCCGTGGGTCCGGGACTATTTGCGCGCGCGTGGCGTACTGGGCACCTCGATTCTCTGGTTCGAACTCGACCGCGACGGATCCGGTGGCCCGCTGCCGGCCGAACGGTGGCGCGAATACTGCCTGTCGTCGGTGACCACGCACGACCTGCCCCCCACTGCCGGTTATCTGGCGAATGAGCATGTCCGCCTGCGGGATTCGCTGGGGCTGTTGACACGTCCGGTTGACGAGGAGCTCGCGGCCGCCGAGGCAGAGCGGGCTGCCTGGCTGGATGAGTTGCGCCGAGTCGGGCTGCTGTCGAAACACGCAGACGAAGAGCAGACCGTGCTGGCCCTGCACCAGTACCTGGGCCGCACACCGTCGCGACTGCTCGGACTGGCGCTTACCGACGCGGTCGGTGACAAGCGCACCCAGAATCAGCCCGGCACCACCGACGAATATCCCAACTGGCGTGTCCCACTGAGTGGACCCGACGGTCGACCGATCGCGCTCGAAGAGGTGTTCACCGACCATCGCGCGATCGCCCTGGCCGAAGCTCTCCGGGTGCAGACGGCCGGCGGTGTCACCGAGGTCACCTGTTAGCTTCGACGTGCCATGAAGCCATTGAAGTTCGGCGTGGTCGCTCCCGTAGCGGCCGGGGTCACCGCGGACCCGCGTTGGATGGCGGCCTTCGCGCGGCACCTCGAGGCCTGCGGTTTTGAGTCGATCGTCGCGGTCGAACACACTGTTCTTGCGACCAAGTACGAGAGCGTCTATCCCTACGATCCTTCGGGGCGGGTGGAGTTGGCGCCGGACTGTCCGGTCCCCGATCCCCTCGACCTGCTGTCGTTTCTGGCCGCCCACACCGAACGGCTCGGGTTGGCGACCGGGGTGCTGGTGCTGCCCAACCATCATCCGGTAGTGCTCGCCAAGCGGGCGGCGACGGTAGATGCGTTGTCGGAGGGGCGGCTTCGGCTGTGCGTAGGGGTCGGTTGGCTGCGAGAAGAGATCGA
The DNA here is from genome assembly GCA_964658855.1 of uncultured Mycobacterium sp. GTDB lineage: Bacteria > Actinomycetota > Actinomycetes > Mycobacteriales > Mycobacteriaceae > Mycobacterium. The sequence continues at coordinate 5,583 of CBAAAS010000076.1, read as the reverse complement.
GGCCTGCGGCACCGAATTCGAGACTCGTGGGCGTCGCGCCGACGAGCAGATGGCGGTGTTGCGGGCGCTGTGGGATCGACAGAATGGTGGCGTCACCCACCGCGGTGAGTTCTTCGAATTCACCGACGTGGTCTGCAGTCCCAAACCCATTACGGGAAAACATCTTCCGGTGCACATCGGTGGGCACAGCAAGGCTGCGGCGCGGCGGGCCGGGCGGCTGGGTGATGGGTTCCAGCCGCTGGGCGTGGCCGGTGCGCAACTGGCGGACCTGCTGATGGTGATGCGGGACGCGGCGACGGCCGCGGGCCGTGATCCAGCCGAAATCGAACTGACGCTGGGTCATTCGGTCAGCAAGATCGACTCCGAACGGGCGCAGCGGCTGGCCGCCCAAGGTGCCGACCGGGTTGTGCTGGCCATGCCGCCGATCGCGGATCTCGCGCACGCCAAGGACGAGCTGTCGGCCTGCGCCCAACGACTGTCCCTGACGACGTGACGCTCAGCGCAGACGATCGGGTGGCGCTGAGCGATCTGGTGCACCGCTACGCGGCCAGGATTGACGACCGGCAATTCGACTTGGCAGCGGATCTTTTCACACCCGATGCGGAGCTGATACTGCCCGACCCGCCGGCGACTTTGCAGCCGATTCACTGGCAGCACGGACACGTCGCGATCAGCGCGGCGATCGCCGCCGTCGCGTCCACGATCAGAACTCAGCACGCCATAGTCGGTGAGGTGTACGACGCCGGCCCCCGCTCGGGTGTTGTTCGCGGCCGTGTCGCTTGCGTCGCGCACCACTGGGTCCGCCACGACGACCAGACCCGCGACGTGACCTGGCATCTGCGCTACGAGGACGAGTATCGGCGCGATGCCGATGCGAAGTGGCGAATTCTCCGTCGCGCGTTGACGATTGACGCGATCGACACCCGGCAGATCCGTCAGGTTCGGCCCGACGCGTCGGCCTGAGCGCCTGTCAGCCCTGACTGCCGAGTGTCGCGGCCTGTTCGAGCAGATCGGCAGCACGAGCCAGGCTTTCCGACGGGGGGGTCATTTGTCGGGCGACTGCTGTCGCTCGGATTGCGTACTGCGGGGTCAAAATCGCACGAAGATCCGCGCTAAGTGAATCGAGGGTCGACTCAGAGAAGGAGTTTCCCAAACCGACTTCCAGATGCGCGACAGACGCTGCCCACACCGGTTGGTCCAGCCCACTCCACAGCACCAGGTTCGGCACTCCGGCCCGCAAGCCGGCGGCGGTGGTACCCGCGCCGCCGTGGTGGACGACGGCGCGGCAGGCCGGAAAAACAGCGGCGTGGTTCACCTCACGCACGATTTTGACCTGATCCGAGCCCAGAGCTCCGTCAAAGTAGTTCGCGCCCAAGCAAATCAATGCGCGCGCATCGACCCGTGCGCACGCCGCGCTGATCACCGCGACCATGTCGTGCGGGTTCGCGACCGGCATGCTGCCGAAGCCGAAATACAGCGGTGGTGACCCGCCCGAAATCCAGGACAGCACGTCCTGGTCGGCGCCAGTCGGCAGTTGCAGCGTCAGCGCCCCGACGAACGGCCGCCGCTCGGCGCTGTCCGCCCATTCGGCCGCCAGTCCGGGCATGCAGATTTCGTCGTAGGCCTGAATCTCCAGAGCTCGACCGGAATGAGGCCGGGGGGATCCTTGGTGCAGAATTTGAGGCGGGAAGAAGTGCAGTGCCGCCAGTGGAATGCGGTAGTGCTCAGCGACTTTGGCGACCGTCTCCTGCTCGGTGGTGCCCGCCACCAGGAGATCGGCGCCGTCCACCAGGGAGACCAATGTCGCAGTCTTCTCCGAAACGACCTGGGTCACGTACTCGACCGCTTGCGGGATGGCGCTCAGTGGGTCCCCCAGCATGCGAGTGAATTCCTCGTCGCTGAGGAGCTCCTGCCAATCGCGCCCGTACGGCTCGGTCGCGAGTGCCGCCGACTCGACATATGCACGCAGATCCGGTGGAACTGTCAAGGCCATCCGCACGTCGTGCCCTCGCCGTTGCAACTCCGCCGCCACCGCGATACAGGGTTCGGTGTCGCCACGACTGCCGTAGGCGGCGAGGACGAACTTCACCGGCACAACCTAACCCGCGATCAGGCGCCTCCGGTCGCGCGGTGTCAGACGCTTTGTCTCAGCCGGTTTTCGGCAGCGGAATGCCTTCGCTGGTGGTGAATTCGGCGTCGTCCTGCGCCGAGAGCCCCAGCGACACCACCGACCGGGCGAACAGAGCGTCGGTCAGGTATGCGAGCGTGACCGCCCAGCGGTTGACGCCTCGCGGGATGGCATACAGGTGATAGGCCCGGGCGACGACCTTGGCCGGAAAACCCGACAACGGAATCTTCAGTGGGTTCGCCACCGCCCGGTGCGGTCCGAGGTCGACAACCAATCCCATGTCGTGGTGTTTGTACTCGCGCGCTTTACCGTGTCCGAGGCTGGCGGCGACGTTCCTGGCGAGCGTTTTGCCCTGGCGGGTCGCATGTTGTGCTGTCGGTGGGGTGATCTTGCCCGGCTGGGTCACATCCGGCACCGCGGCCGCATCGCCGGCGGCGAAGACGTCGGGATGTCCGGGTACCGCGAGATCGGTCTGCACTTTCAGCCGGCCCTTTTCGGTGGGCAACTCGAGCGTCTCGATCAGTGGCGCGGCCGTAACGCCGGTCACCCATGCGACGGTGTGGGCATTCACGCGCGAGTCATCGCTGAGAACTACGTGGCCCGGGTGAACTTCGTTGAGCGTCAAGCCCAACCGGACATCGATTCCGCGCTTTCGCAAAACTTTCTGCGCGCGGGCCCCCAACTTCTCGCCGACCTCGGGCATCACCTGTTCGGCCAGGTCGAGTAGCAGGAACTTCACCGAAGTCGGGTCGAAATTCATCTGCTTGGCAGCGGCGTGGGCCAGTGCGCGAAGCTGCAAGACGAGTTCCGTGCCGGAATATGACGCGCCGACCACGACGATGGTGCGCCGAGCCTGCGCCAGCTCGGCATCCTCCTCCAAGCAGGACAGCTCCAGTTGCTCGAGGACGTGGTCACGTAGATAAAGCGCCTCAGCTACCGACTTCAAACCCCTTGCGTACTGCGCCAATCCGGGGATATCGAACAGCTTGGTCACCGAACCGGGAGTCAGCACCAACCGGTCCCAGGACAATTCGCGGGTGCGCTGTTCGAGATCGGTGAACTGCAGGCGGTGCTGCTCCAGATCGACGCTGTCCACCCGGCCGCGAATTGCGCGCACTCCCTTCAGCGTGCCCGCCAGCGGTATGGCGACGAATCGCGCGTCCACCACTCCCCCGGCCACATCGGGCAGCAGCGGTGTATAGAGCATGTAGTCGACGGGAGAGATGATCGTCACGTCGACATCGGTTCTGCGCAGACGGCGCGCTAGCCGCCGCGCGCATTCAAATCCGGTAAACCCGCTGCCCACGACCACGACCGACGTCACCACGTCCATGTAACCGCTCGACGGGGCGCACAAACCGATCTCGGGCGCGGATCGCCGGCAGACTCGCAAACGTCGGCGGCGCCGTTTCCCTTACCGCGATTCGGGTAGCCGACCCGTATGGCGCATACCGTTATCGACCACCAGCACATCGCGAAGCCGCTGACCGGAGAAGCTGGGACCAGCGTCGCCAAACGTCCCGAATTGTTTCTCGTTGCGATAGCTGTCGTGTCGCTCGTGTTCTGCGTGGTCAGCTTCGCCATGCGGCAGATCGACGTTGGAGTAGGCGCCGCGAGTGTTTCACTACTCGCCATTGGCGCATCGTTGGCGTGCCGGTCCGCGGAGGTGCGACGGGCCCGCCAAGTTCAGCGCGATTGGGAGAGCGCCCACAACGTCGCTCACTGAGTCGACGCCCGGTCTTATTCGAGGGCGGCGAGGTTGCACACGGATTTGCGCACGTCCGACTTGATCATCTTGGCCACGAGTTTTCCTAGCGGCCCGTTCAGCAGTCCGCCGCTCAATTCGGACGACAGGTCAAAGGTGGAGCCGGGTTTGGTGTCGGTGACCTTCATGGCGACAGTGATCTGAACCCCGCCGCGACCGCGGCCGGCCAACTCAATTGCGGTGGGTTCGTCGTACTGGGTCACTTCCCAGTGAATGATGTTGCGAAATCCCTTGACCTTGATCAACGACGACACCTGAGTGCCTTTTTCGATCGTTGACGGAACCTCGCCACGCCAGCCGCCGAAAATGGTCATCCAGTCGCCGAATCGGCCCAGGTCCGACGCCAGTTTCCACGCTGCTGCGGGCGAAAGGTCCGACGTTGTCGAGACGTCCACTCGTGCCACGTCATCTCACTTTCTGCTGACATTGACATTCTGGTCCGCTCGGGGACTGTACATACCCTGACCTGCCAGCAGGATAAACCGTGGCGGCCTGGGTCAGATGCCCGTCCAGGTTTGGTCCAGCTGCTCAGCCACATCGATGATTTGCGCCGCCTGCGATTCAGGAGTGTCGATTTCGTCGATGACGTACTGCGCAATGAAGCGGCGAATTTCGGCATCAACGCCGCCGATGATGCGTACCAATTCACCGCGGATGCTTTTCGACGACACGTGAACGGAGATGTCCGAGGGCCGCGGCTTGGCGACGTCGACGATCAATAGCAGCGGTTCGGCGGCCCGTGCGGTCGCGCTGAGCGCGATGTCGCCGTCGACCGTAAACCGCTGCTTGTCGATTCGCAGGTCGAGGAGTAGGTCGATGAGTAGCGGTATGTGGATGTCAAAAGTGATGCTGTCGGCGACATTTCGCGTGACCTTGGGCTGCTTGATGGTGACGGCCGCGCTGACTTTGGCGATCTTGCCCGGACCCTGCGCCATCGGCGGCATCTCGAACTGGCTACCGGCGATCGCGGCGAATGCGGCGCCGACACGCTCCTCGGTCACAGCCACTTCGAAGAAGCGCCGCCCAAACGTCTCGTAGCTGACGTACTCAAAGCCCTGCATGAGTAAATACCGTCTCACGTCGGCTCCCGAGACGGCGACTGATCGCGTCGTGTCGGCCGGGCTGCATCGCAGCCGGTTAGGCAAATGCCGCCGCGGGGTACACCGGTGCCGATGATTACGCAGCAATCTCCGCTCGGACCGGGCCCGGTGACATGAGGCTGCGCAAGAGCACCGTCAACGGGCCTGGGCTGGGTCGCGTTCGCCGTGGACGCGGCTTCTCCTACGTCGATGTCGACCACGATCGCGTCGACGATCCAGAGGTGTTGGCGCGAATCGAGGCGCTCGTCATTCCGCCGGCATGGAAAAACGTGTGGATCTCGCCATATCCCAACGGGCACATTCAGGCTGTCGGGACCGACGTCGCGGGGCGCCGCCAGTACGTCTATCACGAGCGATGGCAAGCGGAGAGGTCCGAGGAGAAGTACGACCGGGCCGTGAGCCTGGCCAAGCAGTTACCGGATTGGCGCCTGCACCTGCTCACCGACCTGAGGGGCCGCGGCTTGGGCCGCGACCGTGTATTGGCGTTGGCACAGCATCTGATCGACCAGGGCTACTTTCGGGCCGGCGGTGAGGAATACGTCGAGGAGAACGGCAGCTACGGACTGTCAACGCTGCTGCGTGACCACGTT
>CBAAAS010000075.1:0-8809 GCA_964658855.1 uncultured Mycobacterium sp. | reverse complement strand
TGGTGAGCGCTTTGTTGAGGTCGGTCAGGCTATCGCCCAGTCCGTCCAGCACGTCGTCCAGCTGCTCGACGGTGACGTCAGCGTTCAATGCCGCATGGGCGAGGGCCTTGAGGCGCTGTCGCGGCGGGCGATCACCGGCACTTTTATCTGCCATACCGCTCATTATGGCGGGCGGGCGTCAGCCTTTAGCCCAGTCGGCACGAATTTGTTCGGTCCGCAGCGGGTTAGACCCTCAGCCGCCGTTCACGGGCAGGGTTGGGTTCCCGATTGTGATTTGCTTGCCGTCGTAGGTCGCTGTGCACTTCACCGTTGCGTTGTAGGTGGTACCAAACGGCGGCCACAGCATGTCGGTGATCGTGCCGGTGCCATGCGGGCCGATATCGAGACTCCTGTCGACCTCCTGAGGTCCAAGTCCCTTTGCTTTGACCGCCGTGTAGGTGCACTTGGCGGGCAAGCTGGTCGTATTCGTTATCGCGACCTTCGCGTTCAACCCGTTCTGGTTGATTCGCACATCCAAGGCGTTGCTCGGCGCGGCGCACTGCTTGCCGGCAGGAACGGTGTCGTCCTGCGAACCAGCCGGGCACTTGATCGGAGCTGCAACCGCTGCCGCGCACGTCGAGCCCGGCGGCAGCGTTTTGCCGGCGTCCGGTCCGCCACTGCACTTCACGGGGAGCGGACCGGCTGGCGGCGCCGCTTGCGCAGGCGGGTTGTAGTGGTAGTCCGACCATGCACCGCAATCGTCCGAACCGGGCGAGTGCTTACGGCAGCCCTGGACGGATACGGTCGCTGCGCTGGATGCGTTACTGATCGTTGTAGTCGTGGTGTTATTGCAGCCTTTGCTCAGCTCGCTCTGTCCACCACCGTTGATTTTGACGTGCACTACGTCGCCGGCTTCATCTTCGTGCACCCGTGGGCAGCCTGAGATGTTGCAAACCACATTGTTGCCGTTGGGTGTGCACGTGACGGCGTAGCCGTTGGGCAGAGAATCGGCGACCGCGGTGGGCGTCGCGATAACGATTCCGAGCAGACAGGCCGTGGCGGCCAGCATGATTGATAGTGCCGCCAATCGTGATCTCACGACGTCGCCTCCAAGATTCTCAGGACGCGTCTCGACTGTTCAGCGGGCTGCCGACGCGCACTATCAACCTGGGCGGAGCCTATGTTTGCCCGGGGCCGGGAGAAATAAGGGATTTCCCTACACTTTTCGGATACGACCCTGTAATGGCGCACTCAGATTTCGATCGATTGGTGGCTTTGCGGAGCCGCAAATAGGCCGCGACATTCCGCGTCGTGGAACCGGGAACGGAAATTCGGGGTCCAAGTCGACATGCAACCGCGAATCTGCCAAAGCCGCCGATGGGTGGCATTTTCCACGCACTCAGCAGAACAACGCTCGGACGGAGCGCTCGAAGAAGAATATGCGCGGGGCAACGCCGATGCGCAGGCCGAGCGGCGGTCGGACTAAGCGGGCAGCTGGCTGCCGGCGCCTTGGTCGAGGAACCATACGGTGTGCTCGCGACCGATGGCGCCGGCCGCCGGAATCGACACCGGGTCGGCGCCGGCCACCGCGGCGGCGACGGCCTCGGCCTTCTCGGCGCCCGCGACCAACAGCCACACCTCGCGGGAACGCTGGATTGCGGGCAATGTCAGCGTGATTCGGAGCGGGGGCGGCTTCGGCGAATCCTCGACGTCGACCACCAGACGTGTGGTCTCGCGCACGGCCGGGGTGTCGGGAAACAGCGAATTGATATGGCCCTCGGGTCCGACGCCGAGCAGATGGATGTCGAAATTCGGTGCCAGATCGCCCGGTTCGGCATTCGCGGCCAGAATCTGCTCGTACGCCAGAGCGGCGGCGGACAGGTCGTCGCCGAACTCTCCGTCGGCCGCGGGCATGGCGTGCACGTTGCGCGCCGGGATGTCGACGTGATCCAGCAGTGCCTCGCGGGCCTGCTTGTCGTTGCGTTCGTCGTCATCCTCGGTGACGTATCGGTCGTCGCCCCAGAACAGGTGCACCTTCGCCCAGTCGACCCGCCCGGTCTGCGCAGCGAGAAAACGTAAAAGCTTGTTGCCGTTGCCACCTCCGGTCAATACGATCTGCGCCTTGCCGCGCGCAGCGATCGCGGCCTCCACGACGCCGATCAGCCGTTCACCTGCCGCGGTCACCAGTCCGTCGCTGTCCTCGAACGTTTCTACTGACGTCTCACTCACCGGTGCCACTCCTCCTGATCCTTTCGGATCGCACTGCTCTGTTGATCGTCGCCGGCACGCTCATGCGTACTCCACCCGGTCGATACCCTCCAACGCAGAAAAATAGATCACGTCCGGATCCAACCGACGAAGGTCTTCGGCGAGGCACTCGGGCACGTCTCGGCGTTGCAGCGGAACGAGCGCGTCGGGCTTACCGGTGCGGCTCAACGTCGCGGTCAGCCCCTTCTGCGGCCTCCGCAGCGTCACCGTCTCGGTGGGCCGTTCGAGTTCGACCTTGAGTTCGCCGACGACACGACGCACGGGTCCGTCGATGCGACTGGCCAGCCAGCCGGCCAGGATGTCGAGCGCGGGTTCGTCTTTGAGGCCGGACACCACCGCCGAGTTGATCGGCTCGTGGGGCGGCTGGTCGATCGCCGAGGTGAGCAGTGCGCGCCAGTAGGTGATGCGGCTCCACGCCAGGTCGGTGTCACCCGGGGTGTAACCCGGCAGCCTGCTTCTGATCGCCGACAGCGGATCGGCTCCGTTGGTTGCGTCGGTGATTCGCCGAATTGCCAACTGGCCTAAAGGATCCTGTGCCGGTACGGCCGGAGCGACATCGGGCCACCACACCACCACCGGGATATCGGGCAGCAAAAACGGTATGACCACGCTAGCGCCGTGCCCCGCCAGCGGACCCGAGAGTCGCAGCACCACGACTTCGCCGGCGCCGCTGTCACCGCCCACCCGCAGTTGGGCATCCAAGCGCGCGTCTTCGGCATCGGCATCACCGGCTACTACGACGATCACCCGACTGGGGTGCTCGTGGCTGGCGGCGTTGGCGGCCTCGATCGATTCCTCGAGCAGCGTGTCGCTGCCCGGCGCGATAACCAGCGTCAAGACACGACCGAGATTGACCGCGCCGGACTCGTCGAGCAGCGAGCTGAGTTTTTTGGTGATTCCGCCAGTGCTGGTCTCCGGCAAATCCACGATCATCGGCGCCGCTCCTCGTCATTGCCTGCTGGGAACGTCATGGTCTCCGCCATTCACGCCCGGTCCCGCGCAGCATGTCGAAGGCCGACGCCGGCCCCCAGGTACCGGCCTCGTACGGATCGGGTTTACCGTGCTCCGCCCAATGCTCGAGCGCGGGATCCAATGCCTCCCAAGCCAATTCGACTTCATCGTTGACCGGGAATAGCGACGGCTCACCGAGCAGCACGTCTAGGATCAACCGCTCGTAGGCCTCGGGTGATTCCTCGGTGAACGCAGCGCCGTAGGAGAAATCCATGTTGACGTCGCGGACTTCCATGGCGCTGCCGGGCACCTTGGACCCGAAACGCAGTGTCACACCTTCGTCGGGCTGCACCCGGATCACCAGCGCGTTGGCGCCCAACTCATCGGTCATGGTGGCGTCGAACGGCAGATGCGGGGCCCGCTTGAAGACCAGCGCGATTTCAGTCACCCTGCGGCCCAGTCGCTTTCCGGTGCGCAGGTAAAAAGGCACACCGGCCCAGCGACGGGTATCGACCTCGAGGGTGATCGCCGCGAACGTCTCGGTGGTGGAGTCCTTTGAGAAACCGTCCTCGTCGAGCAGCCCGATTACGTGCTCGCCGCCCTGCCAACCCGCGGTGTACTGGCCGCGAGACGTCGTTTCATCCAGCGGTTCAGCGAGTTTGACCGCCGAGAGCACCTTGATTTTCTCAGTCTGCAACTCCGACGGATGAAAGCTGACCGGCTCCTCCATCGCGGTGAGAGCGAGCAGTTGCATCAGGTGGTTCTGGATCACGTCGCGGGCCGCGCCGATTCCGTCGTAGTAGCCGCCCCGGCCACCCAGTCCGATGTCCTCGGCCATGGTGATCTGCACGTGGTCGACGTAGTGCGCGTTCCAGATCGGGTCGAACAGCTGATTGGCGAATCGCAACGCCAGGATGTTCTGGACGGTCTCCTTGCCCAGGTAGTGGTCAATGCGAAAGACCGACTCCTCGGGGAATACGCTGTTGACGACCTTGTTCAACTCGCGTGCGCTGTCCAGGTCGTGGCCGAACGGTTTCTCGATGACGACCCGCCGCCAGCTGCCGTCCTGCGGCTTCGCCAGCCCCGCATGGTCCAACTGCTCGCAGACCGCAGGGAAACTCTTCGGTGGGATCGCCAGGTAGAACCCGTGATTGCCGCCGGTGCCGCGTTCAGCGTCCAGCTTCTCCAGCGTCTCGGCGAGCCGGGCGAAGGCCTTGTCGTCGTCGAAAGCCCCTGAGACGAAACGGCATCCCTCCGCCAACCGCTCCCAGATCACCTGCCGAAACGGGGTGCGCGAATGGTCTTTGACCAGCTGGAGGACCTCGTCTCCGAAGGCCTCGTCGTCCCAATCCCGTCGACCGAATCCGACCAGCGAGAAGGTCGGCGGCAGCAGGCCGCGGTTGGCCAAGTCGTAAATAGCCGGCACGACCTTCTTGCGAGCCAGATCGCCGGTCACGCCGAAGATCACGAGGGCACATGGGCCGGCGATTCGAGGTAAACGCTTATCGCGCTTGTCCCGCAGCGGGTTTTGCCAAGTATCGGCGCTTGTCCGAGTGTTGGCTGGGCTCATTTGGCGGCAGAGTCGAGCTGCTTTTGAGTCTCCTCGAGCAGCTCGGTCCAGGACTCCTCGAACTTCTGGACCCCTTCGTTCTCCAGCACCAGGAAGACGTCGGTCAGGTCGATTCCGATCGCGTCGAGCTTGTCGAAGACTTCCTGGGCGAGGGCAGCTGTGCCGGTGACCGTGTCGCCGGTCACCTCGCCGTGGTCGGCGACTGCGTCAATCGTCTTCTCCGGCATGGTGTTCACCGTGTTCGGCGCGACCAGTTCGGTGACGTACAGCGTGTCGGAGTAGTCGGGGTTCTTCACGCCGGTCGAGGCCCACAACGGACGCTGTACCCGCGCCCCGTCAGCCTCGAGCTTCGCGAAGCGTTCGCCACCGACGAAGGCTTCTTGGTAGGCCGCATACGCCAACCGGGCGTTGGCCACCGCGGCCTTGCCCAGCAGGGCCTTCGCATCGTCGGAGCCGATCTTGTCCAAGCGCTTGTCGATCTCGGAGTCCACCCGCGAGACGAAGAATGAAGCGACCGAATGGATTTTGGACAGGTCGTGTCCGGCCTGCTTGGCCTTTTCGAGCCCCTCGAGGTAGGCGTCGATCACCGCGCGATGCCGCTCCACGGAGAAGATCAACGTGACGTTGACTGAAATGCCCTCTGCCAGAACGGCACTGATCGCGGGCACGCCGTCTTCGGTGGCGGGAATCTTGATCAGGATGTTGGGCCGGTCGACGATCTTCCACAGCTCGATGGCCTGCGCGATGGTCTTGTCGGTGTCGTGGGCCAGTCGCGGGTCGACCTCGATCGAGACCCGGCCGTCGACGCCGTCGGACGCCTCCCACTGTGGCTTCAGCACGTCAGCGGCATTGCGGACGTCGTCGGTGGTGACCGTGCGGATCGTCGCCTCGACGTCCGCCCCGCGCTCGGCGAGTTCGGTCACCTGGCCGTCGTAGGCTTCGCCCTCGGCCAAAGCCTTCTGGAAGATCGACGGGTTGGTGGTCACACCGACGACGCTCTTGGTGTCGATCAGCTCTTGCAGGTTCCCGGACTGCAGGCGCTGACGGGACAGGTCGTCCAGCCAGACGGAAACGCCTGCGGCGGACAGAGCGGCGAGGTTGGGATTCTGAGTCATCGGAAAAACCCTTCGGTTAGTTGTCTATCGTTCGTTCGGCGGCGTCGACGACGGCTTCCGGCGTGAAACCGAACTCGCGGAACAAAGTCTTCGCATCAGCGGATTCCCCGTAGTGCTCGAGCGAAACAATCTCGCCGGTGTCACCGACCAGCTTGTGCCAGCTCTGCGCGATGCCGGCTTCGACCGCGACCCGAGCCGACACCGACGGCGGCAGCACGCTGTTGCGGTATTCGTCGGACTGGGACTCGAACCATTCGACACACGGCATGGAGATAACCCGCGCGACAATGTCTTTGTCTGCCAGCAACTTCTGCGCCTCGACGGCGAGCTGAACCTCCGAGCCGGTGGCGATCAACACCACGTCGGGTGCATCTCCGCCCGGGTCGCCGAGGATGTATCCACCCTTGGTCACACCTTCGTAGTTGGTGCCTTCGAGGATCGGCACGCCCTGACGGGTCAGGATCAGCCCGACCGGACCGCTGCCGTTGCCGCGGGCCAGAACGGAGCGCCACGCGTACGCGGTCTCGTTGGCGTCGGCGGGGCGCACCACCGACAGATGGGGGATGGCCCGCAACGCCGCGAGGTGCTCGATCGGCTGGTGGGTCGGTCCGTCTTCGCCGAGCCCGATCGAGTCGTGCGTCCAGACGTAGATGGTGTCGATGTCCATCAGCGCGGCCAGTCGCACCGCCGGGCGCATGTAGTCGGAGAACTGCAGGAACGTTCCGCCGTAGGCGCGGGTCGGACCGTGCAGCACGATGCCGGACAGGATCGAACCCATCGCGTGTTCGCGGATCCCGAAGTGCAGGGTTCGTCCGTACCAGTCCGCGGTGTAATCCTTCGTTGTAATCGACGGCGGCCCAAATGATTTGACGTTGTCCATGGTGGTGTTGTTGCTGCCCGCCAAGTCAGCCGAGCCGCCCCACAACTCGGGCAGCTTCGGGCCGACCGCGTTCAGCACCTTGCCGGACGCCGCACGGGTGGCCAGGTCTTTGTCGCCGGGCTCCCAGTGCGGGATGTCGGCGTCCCAGCCGTCCGGCAGCTCCTCGGCGGTCAACCGGTCCAGCAGCTTCTTGCGCTCGGGTTCGCGCTCGGCCCACGCCTCGAAGTCGGTATTCCACTTGTCGTGGGCTTCCTTGCCGCGCTGCACCAGATCGCGAGTGTGTTTGATGACCTCGTCGCGGACTTCGAACTTCTTGTCCGGGTCGAATCCGAGGATCTTCTTGACCGCGGCGATCTCTTCGTCGCCGAGGGCCGCGCCGTGCGCCTTGCCGGTATTCATCAACTTCGGTGCCGGATAGCCGATGATCGTGCGCACCGAGATGAACGACGGCTTGTCGGTGACCGCTTTGGCCTTGGCGATGGCCTCCTCGATCGCGACGACGTTCTCGCCGCCCTCGATGCTTTGCACGTGCCAGCCGTACGCCTCGTAGCGGGCGGCGGTGTCCTCGGACAACGCGATGTTGGTGTCGTCCTCGATCGAGATTTCGTTGTGGTCGTAGAAGACGATCAGATTGCCCAGCTGCTGCACGGCCGCCAGCGAGGACGCCTCCGAGGTCACGCCCTCTTCGATGTCACCATCCGAACAGATCACGTAGATGTGGTGGTCGAACGGGCTGGTCCCCTCCGCGGCATCCGGGTCAAACAGGCCGCGTTCGTAGCGCGCCGCCATCGCGAAGCCAACGGCAGAGGCCAGGCCCTGACCCAGCGGGCCGGTGGTGATCTCCACGCCCTTGGTGTGCCGGAACTCGGGGTGTCCGGGTGTTTTGGATCCCCACGTCCGCAGGGCCTCGATGTCGGACAGCTCGAGCCCGAAACCGCCCAAGTAGAGCTGCAGATACAGGGTCAGGCTGCTGTGTCCGCACGACAGGACGAAGCGATCGCGGCCGAGCCAGTGTGGGTCGCTCGGGTCGTGCACCATCGCCCGCTGAAACAGCGTGTACGCAAGTGGCGCAAGGCTCATCGCGGTCCCGGGATGGCCGTTGCCCACTTTCTGGACCGCATCGGCGGCCAGCACCCGGACGGTGTCGACCGCGGCCGAATCGAGCTCGGTCCAGTCATCCGGGTGGTGCGATTGGGTCAGGGTCGAGATGTCTTCGAGTGTGGTCACGAACTGAAGTCCTCGCGGTCGGCAGATTGATCCTGTTCCACCCTAATGCCGGAACGTTGCGTGCGTGTCAAAGGCTGTTTCACTTACCGACTGTTCAAGCGCCGTCAACGGTGCGTTGCGTCTCGACATCTGCCGATTGGCTGTCGATAGGCCGTGCAGTGCATGCTGGGCAAGTTATCCGGTCTACCATCGTGCGTAGTAGAAGCTGCGCGCCTGCTGTGATCCGAGGAGTCATTGCGTGAGCATTCGCGAGCGCGTTGCGCCGAGCCGAGTCAGCACCGTTGTGCTGGCCTATTTAGCGCTCACCAAGCCGCGCGTCATCGAACTGTTGCTGGTGACCGCCATTCCGGCGATGTTGCTCGCCCATCGTGGCAGCGTCCAGCCGTTGCTGATCCTCAACACATTGATCGGTGGGATGCTGGCTGCCGGTGGGGCCAACACCTTGAACTGTGTGGCTGACGCCGACATCGACAAGCTGATGAAACGAACCGCGCGGCGTCCGCTGGCCCGTGCGGCCGTGCCGACGTCCCACGCGCTGGTGTTCGGGCTGGCGCTGAGCGTTGCGTCGTTCGCCTGGTTGTGGTGGACGACCAATTTGCTGTCGGGTCTGCTCGCGGTCGGCACGATCGCGTTCTACGTCTTCGTCTATACGTTGCTGCTCAAACGCCGCACATCGCAGAACGTGGTGTGGGGCGGCGCGGCGGGCTGTATGCCCGTGATGATCGCCTGGTCCGCGGTCACCGGAACGATTGCCTGGCCGGCCCTGGTCATGTTCGCGATCATCTTCTTCTGGACGCCGCCGCACACCTGGGCGCTGGC
>CBAAAS010000074.1:0-8965 GCA_964658855.1 uncultured Mycobacterium sp. | reverse complement strand
GGATGTGTCCGGCCCCTTCATCGCCGGCCCGCCCGGAGCCGGGGACGGCGGCGGGTCCAGTGGGACCGCGCTGACCGGTCCGATGCTGAATGCGAGGGCGGCTACGCCAGCAGCAGCAGCAGCTGCCACCCTGGCTTTGCGTGAAATGTTCATGGTGTTCGAATCCTCTGCGGGTTTTTGAAACAGATGCCGCCCTCGCTGCGCTGCGCGGGTAAGCCTGTTTGCTAAATACCCAAATTAAGGGCGATAACCACCTGTGGCGCGAAAAAAAGGCTTCGCCGAAAAATGGCGGAGATTACCCAGTCGGCTAAGTCGACTGTCGTTTGATCAGGAGTGGCCGGCGCACGGCGGCAAGAAACCCGGCTGGCCACCGCCGCCTCGGGGATTTCCACCACCCGAACGCCCGTACCGCCAGCATTTTTCGGCCGGAATGCCCGGCGCCGGCCCAGCAGGCTCCGGCTGGACGGCCGGCACTCCCGGGGGCGGGTCTGACGGAGCGGCGCTGACGAGTCCCGTCCCGCCGGTGAGCGTTGACATGCCGATGCCGGCGGCGATCGCCGCCGCAGCGGTTACGCGCTTGAGATTCATGATGCGTGTGCCTCCCCAGACTGTCACCACGCTGGTTACTAGCTGCCTAGCCGGCTACGCGGAATACCCACGGCGATCTCGCCGTCTTGCCTATTTTGGTCTTTGTAAAACCCAATTCTATATCTGACAAGCGCTTATTGCGAGGATCGCGGGGAGGCAAATGCGCAGCCCTCGTCAGTTTGGCGGCGGTGCGGCCGCCTTGCACTGCGGCAGGTATCCCGGCACCCCGCCGCCTCCAAGAGGGCTCCCTGGTCCGACGCGCCCGTAGGCCCAACATTTCATGGCTGGAATGCCCCAGGCGCCATCCGCATCTTGTTGGCAGGCAGGGCAATTCGGGGGCGGGACCGGCGGCGCGGCGCTCGCCGGCCCGACCCAACTCGTCGTTCCGAATATTCCGGCGGCGATCGCCGCCGCGGCGGCTAGGCGCTTCAGGTTCATCTTGCGTGTGCCTTCCCAGACTGTCACCACGCTTGTACTGACATGCCTTGACGGCGACGCGGGAACCTGAATTATATATCTTGCACGGAGTAAAACGCGCAGATCCGGAAGCGCGAGGCGCTCAACCTTCCAGGGCCGTTTCGGTCTCTGCCGTCGCGGCGTTGTGATGCCGACGGTGTAGACGAATCTCGTACGCCAACAACGCGATTCCGACGAGGCCGATGCACAGCGACACCAGATACAGCAGCGGGCTGACGTGACCGGTCAGCGCGTCACCCAAGATCACTACCGCCGCCGTCCCGGGCAGCACGCCCACCACGGTTGCCAGCGTGTACGGCAGTACCCGAACCGCGGATGCGCCCACTGCGTAGTTCAGCGGCGCGAACGGCACCGCTGGAATCAGCCGCAGCGACACGACCGCAACCCATCCGCGGTCCCGCAACCGGGCGTCGACTAGCTCGACGGCCTGATGGCGGACCAAACGGCTGAGCTGCCAGCCGGCCGCCCGGACCAGCTCCAGCGCGATCACCGCGCTGGCCGTGCTGGCGGCCACGGCGAGCGTCACCCCGAGCACGGGCCCGAACAGCAGCCCGGCGGCCAGCGTGAACGCCGTGCGGGGAAACGGCAACACGGTCACCATAATGTGGGCGGCCAGAAAGGCCAGCGGGAACCACGGACCCATTGATGTCGACCAGTCCCTCAACTCCACCGCTGTCGGCAATCGGACCAGCAGCGCTACGGCGACCAACGCGACCGCCACCGCAGCCGTCAGGACCAATCGACGGGTGGAGAGCTGACGCACGGTGGCGGCGACCATTGAGCTCAGCGTGCCCAGCGTGCCAGCGATTCTGCTGATAGCGGGCCGCGTCACGCAAGTCAGCGTACGGCGCTCCCGAGTGGGTTCGTCACCGGACGAATAGCGACAGCAATTTTCTGCCCAACGGCACTGCCACGGAATCGTTTTCGGCATGTACCGATACCTTGCGGCCCCACTGGCGGCGCAGCTCGTGTTGCAGCTTGTCATGCAGAGTGGCGGCGGCTGCCGGACATCCGTGGCAGGCGCCCGACAACCGGACATTCACGCTGTCGCCATCGACGGACACCAATTCGATCGACCCGCCGTGGGATGCGGCGAGCGCGCCGATCGGTCCGGCGAGCAATTCTGCCGCGAGGGCGGCCAACCCGGCGGCCTCGTCCGCAGCATCGACGTCCCAGCCGGCCGGATCCAGCAGGGCGTCGCACAGCGCTTGGCGGACTTCGTCGCCCCATTCCCGCCAGCTGTTGCCGGAGTGCAGCGTGATCACCACATCGGCTGGGCGAACATCGATTTGGTCGATCACACCGTCGCCGAGCAGGGCACCGAGGCGCCCGGGCGCCCGACGTACCGCGCCGCGGGCGGGTAACCGGTCAGCAGGAACCACCCAGCGCAATTGTTGTGGGTGCGCGGTGGCGGTGGCGTGGACGGGAATCATGCGCCCAGCCCCACCGCGATCGAGCGCGCGGCGAATGCCATCGCCCACGCGAGGACGAACATGTATCCGAAGGCGAAGGCGGGCCATCGCCAGGTGTTGGTCTCGCGGCGCATCACAGCGATCGTCGACATGCACTGGAGCGCGAACATGAAATAGACCATCAGCGCAATCACCGTGGGTGCGGTGAAGATTCGACTGCCGTGGTCGTCGGTCATGGTGGCCAGCGCTTGCTGCGGAGCTTCCGGGTCTGTCGCCGCCGCCACTTGGCCCAGCGTCGAGACAAACACTTCGCGGGCTGACAGCGAACCGACCAGCGCGATGTCGGTGCGCCAGTCGAAGCCCAACGGCGAAAACACCGGTTCGACAGCACGACCCACGTCGGCGGCATAGCTGTGGTTCATCACGTACGCGGTTGCATCGGTCGTGGACAGGCCCCGGGTCTGCGCCTCCCGGACGGGCAGATTGAGCAACGCCCACAACACCAGTGAGGTGGCCAGAATGATGGTGCCCGCTTTGCGTAGAAACATGGCGGCCGCGCCCCACATCGCGACCAGCATCGCCTGCGGGGACGGTAGCCGGTAGGGCGGAAGCTCCATGGTGAACGGGAGCAGATCGCCGCGCAGAATCGTCGACTTCACCAGCAGTGCCGCGACCAGCGCGGACAACCCGCCGCCCAGGTAGAGCAGGAACATCGTCACGCCTTGCGCGCTGAATCCCCACCACCGCGTCTGCGGAGCCATCAACAGCCCGATCAGCAACGTGTAGACCGGAAGCCGCGCCGAACAGGTCATCAACGGCGCAGTGACGATGGTGGCGATCCGGTCTCGCGACGACGGCAGGGTCCGGGTGGCCATGATGCCGGGGATCGCACACGCATAGGACGAGAGCATCGCGACGAACGCGCGGCCCTCCAGGCCGGTCTTGGCCATCACCCGGTCCATCAAGAACGCGGCCCGTGACATGTAGCCGACGCTCTCCAGGAAGGCGAGCAGGCAGAACAGCAACACGATCTGCGGAATGAACTGCAGCACAGTGCCGATGCCGCCGATGATTCCCTGACTGAGCAGCCCGCGCAGAACGGGGTTGCCGACATGGGCGGCGACCTGGCCGCCCAGCCAGGTCAGTGCGTTGCCGATGCCGTCCCGAACCGGCGCTGCGGCGGTGAACAAGACCTGGAAGAAGTAGAACATCACCGCGAAGAAGATGATCGTGCCCCACAACGGATGCAGCAGCACCCGATCGATTCGCCGGGTTCGCTGATCCGGTTGCGGCGCAACATAATCAGAGGCATCGAGCACCGATTGGCCCCAGGCGTCGATGTCTTCCGGGGTGGTCGGTGGCAGCACCGGCGGTCGTTGCCACTGCTCGAACTCCACGAGTTGCGCTCGGAGGTCGTCGATTCCCGACCCGTGATGCGCGACGACGGCGGTCACCGGGATGCCCAGCGCCGTCGACAATGCCGCGACGTCGATCCGGCCGCCGCGAGCAGCCAGTTCGTCGCCCATGGTCAGCGCCAGCAGGCACGGCATATCGAGCCGGAGCACTTGGCCGATCAACAGGATCGACCGGCGCAGTGTGGTGGCATCGGCGACCAACACCAGCGCGTCGGGCGGATCGACCCCGGGGTAGGTGCCGGCGAGCAGATCGGTGACCACCTGCTCGTCTGGGCTGATCGGGTCGAGGCTGTAGGTACCGGGCAGATCCTCGACGGCAATCGTGACACCGTCGACGCTGGTGGTGCCGACGCTGCGTCCCACGGTGACGCCCGGGTAGTTGCCGGTCTTGGCGCGTAATCCGGTCAGATGGTTGAAGACGCTGGTCTTGCCGGCATTGGGACTGCCCACCAACGCCACCCGACGGATGCCGGCGACAGCAACCGCGGAGCCTTCGACGTCATGGCATGCCGTCATCGGTCCGGTTCGGGAAGCACTTCGATGAGCTGCGCCTCGCGGCGGCGCAGGCACAGTTCGGTGTCGTGAACCCGATATATGGTCGGATCGCCCAGCGGCGCCCGACGGATGACGTCGACGTGAGCCTTCGCCCGAAAGCCCAATTGCCCCAAGCGCTTTGCTATCAGCGGATTGGCCTGCGCGACCGTACCCACCACGGTGGCACCGTTTCCGGGCATCAGCTGCGCGAGCACAATCACCGAGTCGGATTGATCGCGTGCGCCCTGGGGTCGAGTACGCATGATCACCCTAACGTTAGCCGGTCTACCTTAGTAAGGTACTCCTAGCCTGCGGGGACGTCATGGCTCGTCAAGGCCGGTCGCCGCAGTGTGTGCCGCGACACTGACTAGCATCATTTAGCCTGGTTGTCGGGTGACAGACCAGTGTCGGGATGTCACGTGCTGGACAAGGAGCCGCCGGTGTCAGTCGATGTGTCCGCTGAACCTGCCGACCTGGCGAAGGGTCGCGCCCGCTGGCGTACTGCGGTGGCCGGGGTTCTGGCCAAGAGCAAGAAGCAAGAGGTCGGTGAAATAGAGGCGCTCGGGCCTGAGCCCGAGCAGATGCTGGAAACACCGACCTACGAGGCCGTCGCAATCAGGGCGCTCTACACCGCGCTCGACGAGCTGCCTGAGCCGCCGCTGCCTGGCGAGTGGCCTTTCCTGCGCGGTGCCGACGCATTGCGCGACGTCAAGTCCGGTTGGAAGGTCGCCGAGGCCATTCCGGCCGGCCGGGTCGCCGGGGTGGCGGCGGAAGACGTCAACTCCGCGGTGCTGGCCGCGCTGGCCGAAGGCGTCAGCGCGCTGCTGGTGCGAGTAGGGGAGTCCGGTATCGCTCCGGCGCAGCTGGAGAAGGTTTTCGAGGGCGTGTACCTGAGCATGGCACCGGTGATTCTCGACGCCGGAGCCGACTACCAGGCCGCCGGCAAGGCGCTGCTGGAGCTGGTGAGCCGAGTCGAGGACGACCAGCGCGCCATCGTGTCGCTCGATTTGGGGGGCGATCCGCTCACCGCGCCGCTCAGTGGCCGGCCGGCTCCGCCGGTCGAGGAGGTCATCAGCATGGCCGTCAAGGTGGCCGACGACCATGGGGTGCGGGCGATCACCGTCGACGGGCCGGCGTTCCACAACCTCGGTGCCAACGCGACGTGGGAGCTCGCTGGCAGCATCGCCGCCGCAGTGTCCTACCTGCGGGTTCTGACCGAGTCTGGCGTGCCGGTGGCAAAGGCGCTGTCGCAGATCAGCTTCCGACTCGCTGCCGACGACGACCAGTTCTTGACGATCGCCAAGGTCCGGGCGTTGCGTCGGCTGTGGGCGCGAGTGGCTGAGGTGGTCGGTGAGCCGGACGGCGGCGCGGCCGTCGTGCATGCCGAGACATCACTGCCGATGATGACCCAGCGCGATCCCTGGGTGAACATGCTGCGAACGACGTTGGCTGCGTTCGGCGCCGGCGTCGGGGGCGCCGACACCGTTCTGGTGTTCCCATTCGACGTCGCGATCGAGGGTGGCTTTCCCGCTATGGCCACGAGTTTCGCGCGCCGGATGGCCCGCAATATCCAGTTGCTGCTGCTCGAGGAGTCGCACGTCGGCCGGATCCTGGACCCCGCCGGCGGGTCGTGGTTCGTCGAGGACCTCACCGACCAGTTGGCGAATCTGGCCTGGGAGAGTTTCCAAACCGTCGAGCAGCGCGGCGGATTCATCGACGCGCGTGACTATATCGCGGAAAAGATCGCCGAAATCGCCGCTCGGCGCGCCGACGACGTCGCGCACCGTAAGACCGCGATCACCGGCGTCAACGAGTACCCCAATCTCACCGAACCAGCTCTGCCGCAACCCGATTCGTCATATTCGCCACTGGCGGCGGGTAAGTTGATCCGTTACGCGGCGGTATTCGAGGCGCTGCGCGATCGTTCGGATATGTTCCTGGCCCGCACCGGCTCCCGCCCGCAGGCGCTGCTGCTGCCGCTGGGGCCGCTGGCTGAGCACAACATTCGTACGACGTTTGCGTCAAACCTGTTGGCATCCGGCGGGATCGAAGCGGTCAACCCGGGGACCGTGGATGCCGATGGCGTCGCTAAGGCGGTCTCCGGCGCGGGGTCACCAGCTGTGGCGGTGCTGTGCGGCACCGACAGCCGGTATGGCGCCGAGGCATCCGCAATTGTCGAGGCCGCTCGCAACGCTGGGGTTTCGCATGTCTGCCTGGCCGGTCCGCAGAAAGCGGTGACCGAGGCGGACCACCAACCGGACGAATTCCTGACCGCGAAAATCAATGCGGTGGAAGCGCTTTCGGATCTTCTCGACCGGTTGGGGGCCTAGCGACCATGACGACCACCACGCCCGCTGTTGGCAGCTTCTCCGACGTCCCGCTGCACAGCGATCGCAGCGTCGCACCTTCGACGGAAGACGCGGTGCGCGAACACGTCGAAGCCGCAGCCGCCGCGCACTGGTACACCCCGGACCAACTGGTGTGGCACACGCCGGAGGACATCGAGGTCAAACCCGTCTACATCGCGGCCGACCGCGCCGGCATCGAGTCTGACGGTTACCCGCTGAACAGCTTCCCGGGCGAGCCGCCATTCGTCCGCGGCCCGTACCCGACGATGTATGTCAACCAGCCGTGGACTATCCGTCAGTACGCCGGATTCTCCACGGCGGCCGAGTCGAATGCGTTCTACCGGCGCAACCTGGCCGCCGGACAAAAGGGTCTGTCAGTGGCATTCGACCTCGCCACCCACCGCGGTTATGACTCGGACCATCCCCGCGTTGCAGGCGACGTCGGAATGGCCGGCGTGGCAATCGATTCCATACTGGACATGCGCCAACTGTTCGATGGCATCGATCTTTCGACGGTGTCGGTCTCGATGACGATGAACGGGGCCGTGCTGCCGATCCTGGCGTTATATGTGGTGGCCGCCGAGGAGCAGGGAGTTCCGCCGGAGAAGTTGGCCGGCACCATCCAGAACGACATTCTCAAAGAATTCATGGTGCGCAACACCTACATCTATCCGCCCAAGCCGTCGATGCGGATCATCTCCGACATCTTCGCCTACACCAGCGCCAAGATGCCGAAATTCAACTCCATCTCCATCTCCGGCTACCACATCCAGGAGGCCGGTGCCACAGCCGATTTGGAGCTCGCCTACACGCTCGCCGACGGTGTCGACTACATCAGGGCGGGTCTGGACGCGGACCTCGACATCGACAAGTTCGCACCCCGGCTGTCCTTCTTCTGGGGCATCGGGATGAACTTTTTCATGGAGGTGGCCAAGCTCCGAGCCGGTCGGCTGCTGTGGAGCGAACTCGTCGCGGAGTTCAACCCCAAGAGCGCGAAATCGCTCTCGCTGCGCACTCATTCGCAGACCTCCGGTTGGTCGCTGACCGCTCAGGACGCTTTCAACAATGTCGCGCGTACCTGCATCGAGGCGATGGCCGCAACCCAGGGCCACACCCAGTCGCTGCACACCAACGCGCTGGACGAGGCGCTCGCACTGCCCACCGACTTCTCGGCCCGCATCGCCCGCAACACCCAGCTTCTGCTGCAGCAGGAGTCCGGCACCACCCGGCCGATCGATCCATGGGCCGGCTCGTATTACGTCGAATGGCTGACCCATCAACTCGCGCAACGTGCGCGTGCACACATCGCCGAGGTCGCCGAGGCCGGCGGCATGGCGCAGGCGATCAACGAAGGCATTCCCAAACTGCGGATCGAAGAAGCGGCCGCACGTACCCAGGCCCGCATCGACTCCGGCACCCAGCCGGTGATCGGAATCAACAAATATCAGGTCGAAGAAGATCAAGAAGTCGAGGTTCTCAAGGTCGAGAACAGCCGGGTGAGGACCGAGCAACTGGCCAAACTCGAGCAGCTGCGGGCAGATCGGGATCCGGCTGCCGTCACAGCGGCCCTTGACGAGCTGTCGCGAGCGGCCGCTGCGCATGGCCGTGCTGGCGAAGACGGGCTGGGCAACAACCTGATGGCACTGGCCATCGCCGCGGCCCGAACGAAGGCCACCGTCGGCGAGATATCAGACGCGCTCGAGAAGGTCTACGGCCGTCACAAGGCTGAGATCCGTACCATCGCCGGGGTCTACCGGGACGAAGCTAGAGGTGGAAACATGACTTCCTTCTCTGATGCAACCGACTTAGTCGAGAGGTTCGCGGAGGCCGACGGCCGGCGACCACGGATCCTGGTGGCCAAGATGGGGCAGGACGGGCACGACCGGGGACAGAAGGTGATCGCAACGGCGTTCGCCGACATCGGATTCGACGTCGACGTCGGTGCGCTGTTCTCCACGCCGGACGAGGTCGCCCGTCAGGCGGCCGACAACGACGTGCACATCGTCGGGGTGTCCTCGCTGGCAGCAGGTCACCTGACGCTGGTGCCCGCACTCCGCGACGCGCTGGCCGAAGTGGATCGCTCCGACATCATGGTTGTCGTCGGTGGCGTCATCCCTCCCGGCGACTTCGACGAGTTGTACGAAGCGGGCGCCACGGCGATCTTCCCGCCCGGCACCGTCATCGCCGACGC